>CAMBSR010000172.1 GCA_945870475.1 Phycisphaera mikurensis NBRC 102666 | reverse complement strand
AGGCCAGCAGTGCCAGCGCAGCCGAGGTGACCATGCTGCCACCGTTCGGGTCCGCCGCCTGCTCGTACTTCACCATCTCGCGGCTGGCATGCGGGGCGCATGCGGCAGCGACGAACATGTTGCCGATCGAGCACCAGCGGTTCGAGTTGCCGACCTTGGCGACGTGGGTCAGGAACTTGTCCGCGCCTTCGATGTACTCGCCGAGGAGTTCGCGGTCGTGCTGCTCGATGGCGTGCTTGCGCTTCTGGTCGACGGGGCCCTGGTCGCCGAACTGCGGGCCCACGTGGCTGAGGTCCGCGCTGGAGACGAAGAGCGTGCGGCCACCGGCCTGTCCGAGGATCGACTTCAGCGCCGCAGCGAATTCCTTCGTGCCGACGCGCTCGCCGTCGTCGGCAATGAGCCCGACGTTCGGATCCGGGATCAGCGCGGCCACCACCGGCACGTCGCCGTACAGGTGCTGGATCCACGGGAGGTGCAGGGCGACGGAATGCTCGGAAGCGAAGTCGATCTGGTCCTTGAAGAGCTTGTCGCCGAACGCATCGCGCAGGCGCTCGAGGACGTTGGCATCGGGCTTGACGATGCCGAACGGCGTCTCGAAACCGAATTCCGACATCACCACGCCGTCGCCGGGGCCGAAGTGGTTGGTGCCGAGGACCACGATGCGATCCGGACGATCCTTCGCAGCGGTCTCGAAGCACTTGTAGGCGGCGGCGTAGTTCTCGCCACCGCGTCCGTAGTCAAGGTGCGGCGCCACGATGCCGACGACCGGACGGTCGAACTCCGGGTCCTCCGCCTTCGCGAGGCGTTCCGTGATGAAGCCCTTGAGCTGCTCGGCCACCTGCGGCTGACGCGCTTCCTCGGGCAGCGGGAATGCGCCGCGGGCGCGGATGTCGTCCATCTTGCTCTTCTCGAGCGCCTCGCTGGTGGGGCCCCAGAGATAGCCCAGCTCATCGAGCCGCTGGAGCATCTGCACGAGCTGGCCGTGTGCTTCCGGCGGGACGTTGAGTCGACCGAAGACCTCCTCCAGGTGCGACTCGCCGTTGAGCTGCAGCAGGAGTCCCATCCACTGGTTCACCTGCTGCTGGATCTGCTGGGGGTTCGTGCCCTGGAGGGGCATCATGAACGGCTGCGGGGAGAGCCGCAGGGGATCCTGGAGGACGAGGAGGGCCACGTCCATCTCCGTGCCGTCCTCGGCCTTGGCCTTGGCGGGCGTCACCATGGGCAGGAAGCGGCGGACATGGGGGCGGGCGACGTGTTCCGGAAGAGAATCGAAGGCGTTCGACATGGGGGATGGCAGTGTATGGGTGGGGTCCCGGGCTCGATATCCAGCCCTCATCGGATATTTCGACGAACCCGGTACATAACCGACCGATAGAGGGTGTTCGCCGTCGGATGGGCTCCGCGGCGAGGCAGAGCCGCGCCTTGGAGAGGTATCATTGCGCATCTCTGCATTGGTCCAGCGCTTGGCGCGTTGGGCTGCGGGACCACGGTCGCCTGACCGTACGGTGCCCACACTTCCGATCGAGGCTGAATCCATGGCCAACCACTCCATCTCGCTGAACACCCTGCTGTGCTCCGTGACCGTGCTTTCCTGCGTTTCCGTCACCTCGATGTCCGCCGCGCAGGCTCCGCCGCCGGCCCTGGCCCCGGCGCCCAAGAATCCCGGCGACCTCCCGGTCGCTCCGGTGGCCGTGAACAACAGCGGCAAGCAGACCGGCACCCCGGTCCAGGCGCCCACCGATGCGCGCCAGGCCATCCGCTTCGAGCCGGAGATCCTCAACCTCGGTGAGATGTCCGCCGAAGTCGCCAAGACCGGCAAGATCAAGGTGATCAACGTCCTCGACAAGCCGGTGAGGATCACCAAGATCGTCCCGGGCTGCGGCTGCACCACCACCACGGCTCCGCCGGACCAGCTGGCTCCCGGCGCCTCCGCCGAAGTCGACATCACGCTGAAGCCGGGCGCCAAGGCCGGCATCCAGCTGACCAAGATGGTGACTTTCCAGATCGAAGGCCATGCACCCCAGATGCTCACCGTGAAGGGTGACGTCAAGGCGTACATCGAGCTGTCGCAGGACATGATCGACGGCCCTGCGTCCCCGGACGCCGCACCCGCCACCATCAAGATGAAGAGCGTGGAGAACACGCCCTTCAAGATCACGAGCGTCCTCCCCGAGGTACTCGTGTCCATGCCCACCGACTCGAAGCTCGAGCACGAAGTGCAGATCGACTGGAAGAAGTGGGAAGCCACGGGCAGCTCGGTCAAGATCTCGATCATGACCGACAACCCCAAGTCTCCGCAGCTCTCGGTGCTCGTCAAGCGCGCCCTGAAGCCCGGCGTGACCCCGCCCCCCGCCACGAAGCCGAGCGAGGCATCGCCGGCGATCGTGCTCGCCGCCCGTTCGGGCGATGCAGCCGCCATCAAGGCCGCGCTGGCCGTCGGTGGCAAGGAAGGCGTCGATGCCCAGGAGCGCATGTCGCAGCGCACCGCGCTGCACTTCGCTGCCGAGAACGGCAACGCCGAGATCGTCATGATGCTCATCGAGGCGAAGGCCAACCCCAACGCCCAGGACCGCACCGGCAAGACGCCGGTCACCGTGGCCGCCGAGCGCAGCCAGGCTGCGGCGCTGAAGGCGCTGCTTGCCGCCAAGGGCGATCCCAACATCCGCGACCAGGTGCAGGGTTCCCCGCTCCTGTGGGCCTCTGGCCTCGGTTCGCCGGAGACCGTCGGCATGCTGCTCGCTGCCGGTGCGAACCCGAACATCCAGGACGTCAACGGCATGACCCCCCTCATGTGGGCGGCAGGCGTTGGCAAGCCCGAGACGGTGAAGATGCTGCTTGAGAAGGGCGCGGATGCCAAGGCCACGGACAAGCTGACCGGTGAGTCTGCGCTCATGCGGGCGCTCCGCACCGGCAAGCCCGAGACCGTCAAGATCATCATGGCCGCCAACCCGGACATCACCACCAAGAACTCGCTCGGCATGACGCCGTTCCTGGTGGCGTGCGCCTACGGCGACCTGGACAAGATCAATATGCTGATCGATGCCGGCGCCGACAAGACGGCCAAGGATTCGCGCGGCTGGGGCGCCATCGACCACGCCCGCAACCGCGTCGACGGCAAGCGCGAGGAAGTGGTGAAGTTCCTGGAGCCGATCGTCCCTGCCAGCACGTCCTCGGCTCCGCCGCAGACGACCGCTCCGGCCGGCAAGTGACCGGACGCTGAACGCCTGAACCATCCACGACGCGCGCCCTCCGGGGCGCGCGTCGTGCGTTTGGGGCGGCGTACGGCGTGAGTCCCGGGGCAGCGTGTGGGGCAGGGGCGGCTTCTATGATCCCGCCCATGAGCACCACCGCCACGCCTGCCACCGCGTCCCACCCCGTCGTGACCGAAGCGATCGAACTCGCGCGCGATGCGCGGCTGCTCGGAAGCACGGCGGCGATCCTCGGCTGGGACCAGGAGACCATGATGCCCGGCGGCGGCCTCGAGCACCGCGCGCGGCAGCTCGCGCAGCTCGCGCGGATCGAGCACTCGATGGCCACGTCCGAGCGCCTCGGGGAACTGCTCGAGAAGGCAGCCGAGGCAACCGCCTCGCTCCCGGAGACGCACCCCGACCGCGTCAACGTGCGCGAATTCCGTCGCGATTACGACAAGGCAACGAAGCTTCCTGCCACGCTCGTGGAGGAGCTTGCGTCCACGTCCAGCATTGCACAGCACGAATGGGCCGAGGCCCGCAAGGCGAGCGACTTCCCGCGCTTCCGCCCGTGGCTCGAGAAGATCGTGCGCCTGAACCGCGAGAAGGCCGACTGCTTCGGCTGGGACCGCGCCAACGGCGAGCGCTGGGACGGCCTGGCCGACAGCTATGAGCCCGGCTGCACCGCCAAGTACGTGGAAGGCGTGTTCGTGCCGCTGCGCAAGCGCCTGCAGCCGCTCCTGGACGCGGTGAAGGGTTCGTCGCGCCGGCCCGACGGGAGCTTCAACGACCATCCGATGGACCTCGACTCGCAGGAGCGCTTCGCGCGCTTCGTGAGCGGCGCCATCGGCTTCGACTACCAGCGCGGTCGGCTGGACCGCAGCACGCACCCGTTCTGCAGCGGCAGCCACTGCAACGACGTGCGCATGACCAGCCGCTATTCCAAGAACTGCATGCTGGACGGCCTGGGCAGCACCATGCACGAGACCGGCCACGGCCTGTACGAGCAGGGCCTGGACCCGAACTGGATCTCCGCGCCCATGGGCGAGGCGGTGAGCCTCTCCATCCACGAGAGCCAGAGCCGCCTCTGGGAGAACCAGGTGGGCCGCAGCCTGCCGTTCTTCCGCTGGGCCAAGCAGCGTATGCCGGAGCACTTCGGCAACGCGGCCGGCCACTTCAGCGCCGAGCAGCTCTACTCGGCCGCCAACGTGGTGGAGCCCGGGTTCATCCGCGTGGATGCCGACGAGACCACCTACAACATGCACGTGATGATCCGCTTCGAGATGGAGCGCGCGATGATCTCGCGTGACCTCGACGTGAAGGACCTTCCGGGCGAATGGAACCGCCTCTACAAGGACTACCTGGGACTGGTGGTGCCGGACGATCGTCGCGGCTGCCTGCAGGACGTGCACTGGTCGGGCGGCATGATCGGCTACTTCCCGACGTACACGCTGGGCACGCTCTACGCGGCGCAGTTCTTCGAGAAGGCGAAGGAAGCGATGCCCGGGCTCGAGGACGGCTTCGCGAAGGGCGAGTTCCGTCCGCTCCTTGCATGGCTCAACGCCAACATCCATCGCCACGGGCGTCGCTACCTGAGCGCCGACCTCTGCACGCAGGTGACCGGCGCGCCGCTGAGCGCGGACCCGTTCATGCGGCACCTCGAGGCGAAGCTGAAGCCGATGTACGGGATCTGAATCGCAATGGCGCGGTACGCTGCACGCTGGGGCAGGGGACGATGGGGGCCTGGATGTCCGTAATTCACGCATTACGGGCGGGACGTCGATTTCTTGTTGGGATACCAACGCGGCTTCGGTACACTTCGGAA
>CAMBSR010000171.1 GCA_945870475.1 Phycisphaera mikurensis NBRC 102666 | reverse complement strand
CGTCGTTGACGGTGAAGTTCGGTGTGGGAGTGGCCTGCGCAGGCGGTGCAGCCTGCAACGGTGCCGCCTGAAGCGTCAGCCACACCAGCACGCTTGCGACGGCCGTCATTCGAGCGTCACCGCCCCCTGCGCGCGTTCCATCACGCCCTCGCGCGAGAGATCAAAGTAAAGCTCCCAATACCCCGGCATGTGAAAGAGCATGCCATCCACGCGGTAGGTGCCCGGCGCCACCTGCTTCATCGTGGGTGCCACGTTCATGCCGTGGCCGTGCTGCGGCATGGCGGCGTCCGCGCGGAGCGTGCCCTCGAACGGCGCGCCACCGTTCACGGCCGTCACGCGGACGTCCATCCCGAACGGGTCGCGCAACGGCGGCGTGCCGCCGTCGAACTTCCACGCCACGTCCCACGCGCCGTCGGTGCTGTGTCCGCGCCACCAGCCGTCGGCGTCCTGCGTTGCCGCAGCGAACTGCGCGCGCGTATCGGCCGCACCCGCCGCCGATGGCATCTTGCCCTCGGGGTTCACCGGAGCGGTCGCCTGCGGGTCCTTCGGCCGCACCCAGGCGCGGCCAATGCCGAAGCTCGACTGCCAGGCACCGTCGAGCGCAAAGGTCTGCACGCGATGGTTCCCATGGTCGGCGACATACACGCGCCCGTCGGCCGGGCTCCAGTCGATGGCCGCGGGCTCCCACAGTTCGCTCGGCTTGCTGCCGTTCTTGCCGCCGCGTGCCACGATCCGCCCGTCCGAGGTGTCCAGGACGCACACCTCGTCGCCGGCGGCATCGGTGATGGCGAACCGGTTTCGTCCGATCGGTGCGTCCGCGTCCGCGGTGGCCGGGGCGGCAGCGATGCCGAAGGGCCGCTTCATCCCGTCCAGCTTCCATTCACCGCGGAACGCGCCATCCGCCTTCGCGTAGCGCTTGACGGCGCGATCGGCAGCATCCACCACCATCAGGTCGCCGCCATGCGCAAAGGCGAACTGCGTGGGAAGCACCAGCCTGCCCTCGCCGGAGCGCGGCGGCGCGAATCCACCGATCGGCCGAAGGTCGCGGTCGAGCTCGATGACGCGCGGGCCGAAGCCGTCCAGGATCACCAGCGTTCCTTCGGGCGTGCGCCCCATGTCCAGCGGCCAGCAGCGCGGCGGTCCGCCAAGCTTGGTGCGCTCCAGGAACGCCGGCATCCAGTCGAACGTGGTCTCGCGCACCAGGCGCGCCATGAACGGGTCGAAGTGAGGCGCCGTGCCGTCGCGGAGCAAGGTGAATTCCGAAATCACGCCGCGCACCGGGTCCGCCAGCAAGAATCGGTTGCCCGCATCGTCAACGCAGAGCGCCGTGACCTGGCCGAACTGTCCCGGCTGCTTGCCGGGTCCGCCCAGCGTGGTCACGTGGATCGGCGGCTCGTCACGGAGGTCAAAGACGAGCGCCGACGCCGACTCGGGCTCGTACACCAGGAGCGACTTTCCATCCACTGCGATCTCGGTGCTGAAGTGGCTCGACACTCCCTCGAACGCCGGCAGCGGCGTCATGCGCGGCGCCTTCGGATCGAGCTCCGGCATGCCGCCGAAGAGCTGGATGCGACGCTCGAACGGCTCGGAAACGGCGACGATGGTGCCGTCCGGGGACACGGTGGTCGTGGTCGGATAGTGGATCTTGCCGTTGCCCTCGCGCGGGCGCACGGCGTGCATGCCCCATTCGTCCATCGGCTTGCACGCAGCGTCCACGCGCACCACGCGATGGTTGAGGAGGTCGGTGACCAGGAAACCCACGCCATCGAAGGCCACCGATGCCGGCGACTGCCACATGCCGCTGAACGCCCCGCGGTCGCCCTGCACGGCGATGCGGGTGCCGTCCTTCGCGGAGAGCGCTACCACCAGGTTGTTGGCGGAATCGGTGACCATCACCGTGCCGGCGCTCGCAGCGATGCCGGAAAGGAGCGGCGTCAGCGAAGGAGCCGGCGGACGCTCCACGGCCCACGTGCCCCGCACGGAGCCATCGAGGCCACACACCACCACCTGCGGCATGGCGCCGTCGGCCACCAGCATGCGGTCCGAATCGAAGGCAATGCCCACCGGTCGCACGGGTACGCCGTTCACGGCGAGCGACATCAGCGTGCGCGCACCGTCGGACCCCACCATCACCACCGCACTGCGCGCCGCATCCGCCACGGCAATGCGGCCGTCCGGCGCACGGGCCAGTGCCACTGCCTCGGCGATGCCGCCCGCGGGCCACCACGGAACCAGCGTCTCGCGCTTGCCCTCGCGGTCGATGCGGACCACCCCGCCTGGGCCGAGCACTGCCGTCAGGATGCCGTCGTCGGTGACGATGGCGGCCCGGACGTCATCGAGCCCATCCACGGTACGGAGCGGAAGCCCGTAGCCACGGCCCGGAACGGGTGGCGCCGCGGCCGATGCGGGCGAAGCCGCGACGGCAAGGAGGGCGCAAGCGACCAAGGCGGTGAGCAGGCGTGGCGCGGTCATGCACCACAAGGGTACGCCGCGCTACCCTCCGATGCATGACCGACTCCGCGTCCGTGGTCCACCTCCCCGCATGGACGGTGGCGCCCTTTGCCGCCCTGCTCCTCGCCATCGCGGTGCTCCCCCTCGTGCGCCGCACGGCCCACTGGTGGGAATCGAACCGCAGCAAGTTCATGGTCTCCGCGGCGTGCGGGTTGGTGGCGCTCGGAATCGTGGCGACGCTCAAGGGCGCCGGCGGAGCGGTCGACGCGGCGCACCATGCGGCGGCGGAATTCTTCCCGTTCATCATCCTGCTCTTCTCGCTGTACGTGATCGCCGGCGGGATCGTGATCTCCGGACGGCTCCCCGGCTCGCCGCGGTTCAACACGGCGTTCCTGGCGCTGGGTGCGGTGCTGGCCAACATCCTCGGCACCACCGGAGCGAGCATGCTCCTGATCCGGCCGCTGATCCGCGCCAACAAGCATCGGAAGCGCCGCGCGCACCAAGTGGTGTTCTTCATCTTCATCGTCAGCAACATCGGCGGGCTGCTCCTTCCCATCGGTGACCCGCCGCTCTTCCTGGGCTACCTGCGCGGCGTGCCGTTCGCATGGACGCTGACCCTCGTCCCGGAGTGGCTGATCGCCAACATCGTGCTCCTGGTGACCTTCTTCGCGGTGGACGTGGCCATGGCGCGCAAGGACGGCGTGCGGGGCGAGCCGCAGGACGTGGTCGATGCCGAGGAGGACGTCAACATCAAGGTGTCGGGCGGCGGAAACGTCGTGTGGCTTGCGGGCGTGGTGCTTGCGGCCGCCATCATGGTGCCCGGCAAGGAGCTCGGCCGCCTCGGATTCATCGTCCCGGACGGCGCGCGCGAGGGCGTGATGCTGCTCTGCGCGTTCGCGAGCCTCTGGCTGACGCCGCGCGAGGTGCGCAAGGCGAACCACTTCGACTTCGGGCCCATCATCGAGGTGGCGGCGCTCTTCTCCGGCCTGTTCCTCGCCATGCAGCCCGCGCTCGAACTCCTGGTGGACCGCGGCGGCCAGCTCGGCCTGCACAGTCCGGCCCATTTCTTCTGGGCCACGGGCATGCTCTCGAGCTTCCTCGACAACGCCCCCACCTACCTGGTGTTTGCAGACGTGGCGCGTGCGGTCACCCCGCAGGACCTGGCCGACGGCATCCACTTCTCCGGAGGCCTCGTGGACCCGCGGCTCCTGGCGGGTGTCAGCTGCGGCGCCGTCTTCATGGGCGCCAACACCTACATCGGCAACGGTCCGAACCTCATGGTGGCGGCCATTGCCCGCGAGGAAGGCGTGCCGATGCCCAGCTTCTTCGGATACATGCTCTGGTCGGGCGGCATCCTGATCCCGGTGTTCGCGGTGATCACGTTCGTGGTCTTCTGAGAGTGCGGGGAAAGCCGGGCGCAGTTCATCGCGCGGGCGCCCCGGTCACGACGCCGCAGCGCCGCTCACCTTCGAGCCGCGCAGCTCACTGCTCTGCCTGGCGGCGCATGATGTCGCCGGCCTGGCCCATGTCCCTCTCCACGTTCCCGGTACCGCCGATGTTGATCTGCGCGCCCCCCACCTTCATCTCAAGCGATCCGCCCTTGGCGGGCCCGTCCTTCTGCTGCATCATCGTGAAGATGATCGCCTGCGCGGCCGCGCTCTCGGCAATCATGCGGCCCGCGCGCTCGCCGGCGGCGGAGAGGTTGCGGAACTTGCCGGTGTCGAGCTCGCCCTCGAAGTCGCCGAGCGCATTCTCAACGGCGATCATCATGTACGCCAGCACCGCCCACTCCTCGCGGGTGTCCGGGAAGTAGCCGCTGGTGCGGATGAGTTCCACGGGGACGGCGATGCGCCAGCCGTCCTTGGTCTCGCGCATGGAGAGCGTGCCGCCGAGCACCGGCTTGCCGTCCACGCTGAACGCCGCGGTGCCGTCACCGAGGTCGTCCACCTTCAGGCGCGAGCGATTGGCGTCGAGCCAGCCGAAGGGGTCGGAGAGGACGGCGGTGAAGACGTCGCCGAAGCCGGTGCGCGTGGCCCACGAGCCGCCCTTGGCGAGCTCGCCATCCACATCGGCCGGGAACCATGTCTTGAGCTTCTTGCTGACGCGCCAGAGCTGGGCCAGCATGTCGCCCGTCTTGCGCTTCACGTCCTCGATGGCGCTGGCCTCGGTGACGCCGTCCGGGAAGGTGATGTCGCGCGCCTCGATGTCCACCATGGTCGGCAGGAGCTCGGGACGACCGTCCTTCACCATCCGCGCCATCGCGTCGATGGCCAGGTCCGGGGTGCTGGTGTCGTACTTGGGCTTCTTGCAGCCGGTCGCCGCGAGGCACAGGGCCGTGGCGCATGCCAGGAACGCCGCCGCACGGAACCGGCGACGGAGGGGAGATGGCGCGACGGATGCGGCAGGCGCGGCGGGCATGGCGCAATCGTAGCCCGTACGCGCCGCCCTACACTGCCCGCGTGCAGATCGAACTGAACGGCCAGCCGAAGGAACTGACGGGCGCCACCACCGTGGCCGCCCTCCTGGCGTCGCTCGGCCTCGACAAGGCACCCTGCGCGGTCGAAGTGAACGCG
>CAMBSR010000170.1 GCA_945870475.1 Phycisphaera mikurensis NBRC 102666 | reverse complement strand
TGGAGCCCGCGTACGACTGGGTGGAGTGTTCGCCGAACCTGGTGTCACTCCTGCCGGGGGAGCGTGCTCACCTGGTGCTGCGGGTGCGTGGGAGCGATGCGGGCGCGCCGGTGCTGCGGATGCACGCGCACTGAGGCTGGTGTCCGGGGTTGCGGCCATCCCGGCCGTGCTGGCGGAATCTGGAAATTACGCATGAACTTCCGCCGTCCCCGGGGGTGCGGTTCCGCACCGCGCATACGTTGCGGGTGCAAGGCACTTCAAATTCGGAGGAACAACCATGTGCTACGGAACCGGTGGAGCGGCGGACGTCGAGTCGGCGCGGGGGGCGGCGCGTCGGGGCAGGGCGGAGGAACAGGGCGATGCTGAAGCGGCGGATGCGGACGTGGTCCGTCGGCGGCGACCGTTCGTGAGCGGAATACCGGCGGCAGCGTTGGAGTCCATGGCGCGCGAAGTCACTCGCGCGAACACCGCGCATCTCGCCGAGCGCACGCGGCGGATCGACGAGCTGGTGGCGTCCGCCGTGAAGCGAGGCGACATCGTCGATCGCTTCCACTGGACGCTCGTCTACGACCTCGAGGAGGCGCCTGCCACCACGGGGCGCGCGATGCTCCTCGAGCACCGCATCGTGCCGGTCCCGCCGCAGGACCTGGTGTCGGACGATGACCTCCACGACGAGCTCTGGACCGTGATCGAGGCGTTGGATGCCTCGGGCGTGTACCTGGTCAACACGGAGCACATGGGTGACCGCGACCTCTATGCGCGGCTCTACTACCGGATCCTCGATGAGCCCACCCGATGCCTGCCGCCCGATTCGGAGGCCGCGGAGTACATCGACTGCCTGCACCCGATGGACCTCAACCCCGGGAGCATGGGCTCACGGATGTTCGAGCGCATGGAGAAGCGCGGTGCGCCGGAACCCGTGGCGCGCGAGGACGGCGCTCGTGGCCCGATCTGCCGGACCGGTCTCTGTGACCGCGACCGGTGGCTTCCGCGGCCGGGGGTGTAGCCGCCGCCGCAGTGATCGATGGCGGCCGGGAGCACTCGGATTTCGACTAGTGTGAAGGCATGCCACGCATCCCTTCGCCCGTCGTTGTCCTCCTGGCCGCCATCGCCGCGGCTGCGCCGATCTCCGCGTGCAACAGCCGCCCGAAGGTGGAGGCGCCGGACGAGGCGATCGTCGGTGAGTGGAAGTGCCCGGCCAACGGCTCGGCCGTGACCTTCTCCTCGAGCGGTCTCTACTCGCTCACGCTGAAGGACCAGCCGCGGCCCGTGATGGGTTCGTTCAAGTTCGATCCCGAGGAAGGCATGCTCACGCTGCAGACGCGGCGCGAGTCGCCGTTCTGCGCCGACGACATCGGCAGCTACCGCGTGCATATCGGGGGCGTTTCCCTGGACTGCGAGCTGGTGCGCGACACCTGCGAGAAGCGCGCGAAGATCTTCGCTGCGCGTTTCGACCGCAGTGGATCCCCGCGCTCCGCGGGTACGAAGTGAGCATTCGCATGGAACAGCGATTTTCCGCCGCCGTGACCGTTCGCCTGGCGCCTGCCCTTGCCGCGGCGGCGCTCAGCGCGCTCCTGCACGCGGCAGTGCCGGCGCAGGACGCTGCGCAAGCCGCGCCCGCCGCGCCCCAGGCAGCGGCTCCCGCCTCGTCGGGTACGTGGCCGCAGGCCGTGGCCGACGGCGATCGCTCGTTCCTTGTCTTTGCGCCGCAGTTCGAGACCTATGCCGGCGACGTGGCGGGCCTGACGCACGCCGTGCGTCGCATCCGCGCGGGTGCCACCGGCACGGATCCCGCGGACTTCGGCAGCATGAGCGTGGCCGCGCAGGTCTCGCCCGGTGCGAATGACGGCGAGCTCGAGCTCGGCGCGTTCCAGGTGCAGTCGCTGACCTTCGCCGGCACGCCCGCCTCGCAGGAGGACGTGGCCGCCATCCAGCGGGCGATCGGCTCGCGCGCGATCTGGATCACGCGCCGCGCGCTGGTGCACGACATGCAGGTCGAGAACGCGCGCGCCGCGGGTGCGCCCGGGCTCGGCGACTTCGTGCCGACGTTCCGCGTCGAGCGCCGTCGCGCAACGCTGGTCTCGGTGGACGGCGACCCGGTCTGGAAGTCGCTCGGCGACACCGGCTGGCGACAGGTGGTAAACACGCCGTTCCTCCTGCTCCAGGCGCAGGACGGCTCGTTCGTGACGCGCCTTGGATCCTCGCAGTGGGTTGGCAGCGCGTCGTTCGGCGATGGCTACGCCCCGATCTCCGCGCCTCCGGCGGCGGTGATCGCCGTCATCGGCAGCGCACCGCCACCACCCGTGGGCGCGAGCCCGCCCGCTGGCGCTGCCGGTGCATTCGGCTCCGGCGCGCCGGCCGCCGCCATGCCCGCGGTGGTGGTGGTGACGGAACCCACGGTCCTCCTCTCCATCAACGGCGAACCCATCCTGGCCGACGTGGCCCCCGGCGTGCAGTGGGTCTTCAACGCGCGCTGCACCATCCTGCGCACCACCGACCCCGTGGCGTGGTGGACGCTTGCCTCCGGCCGCTGGTTCAGCGCACCCGCACTCGAGGGTCCGTGGACCCGCGTCGCCCCGGCGGCGCTGCCTGCGTCCTTCGCGAAGCTCCCGGGTGGTCGCATCTTCGAGTCCGCCAAGGCGAGCATCCCGCGTACGCCGGAGTCGGTGGTGGCCGTGGCCGCCGCGCAGGAGGAGCGCACCGTCCAGATCCAGCGTGCCACCGCGCGCTGCGGCGTCTCGTGGCGCGGCGCGCCGATGTGGCGTGCGATCGATGGCACCCTGCTGCGCGGCTCGGTGAACGCGTCGCAGCCGGTGATCGAATGCGACCGCGCGTACTACTGCTGCGACAACGCCGTGTGGTTCCGCGCCGATGATCCGCAGGGCTCGTGGAGCCTGTGCGACGTGCTGCCGGACGCCATCTCCACCATCCAGGCCTTCAGCCCGTACTACCCGCTGACCGCGGTGGACGTGGTGGGTTCCACCGACGATGCCGTGACGTTCGCGTATTCGCCGGCGTACCTCGGCACCTACGTGGACGGGGGCACGGTGGTCTTCGGTTCCGGCGCCGATGCGCCCGGGACGCCGCTCCCCGACGGCAGCTGGATCACCGATCCGCAGACCTACGGCATGCAGACGGAGTTCGACCTGGATACCGGCACCTTCGCGCCGCCGACCCTGAATGCCGACCAGGACACGCAGCCCGCGCTCTCGCCGGACGTACTGGTGGGCGGATGGGTTGGCTGGGGCTGGTGCCCCGGCTGGACCAGCGCGTGGGGCTGGGGCTGGCGAAACCCCGCGTGGTGGAACCACTGGGGCGACTGGTGGCGCAACTGGAATCCCTACTGGAACCGCTGGGCCAACGCACGCACCGCAGCGCAGCGCGCGCGTGATGACGCCGCCGTCGCAGCACTGCGCGAACGCGCGCGCGAGGCCGACGCGCAGCAGGCCGCCGACGACCAGGCGCGGCAGATCGATTCCGACGAAGCTGCATGGCGTGCGCGTGTCGCCGAGGCGGACCAGCGTGCCGCCGAGTCCGCTCGCCAGGAGCGGGCGGAGGAAGCCCGCCTGCGCGACATGCGCGATACCGACCAGCGCGCCGCCGATGCGCAGGCGCGCGCGGCGCGTGCGAACCAGGGACCGACGGCGCCTCGCGGCAGCATGACGTGGTGGTACGAGTACGCCAACGACTACTCGCATGGCTACCTGACCCGCGCGACCGGTTACGTGGACCCGCGCTACGGGCCGATGGGTTCGCGGGGTCCGTCGATCCTCGATGGACCGCGCGGCGGTTACCGCTCGGGCTTCGGTGCGGGCGTCGGCCCAGGCACCGGCGCGACCGGCGCGCGGTAACCGAGGAGCCGCAGCCCGTTCAGCACCACCGCCACGGTGGAGCCTTCGTGCATGATCACCGCCAGCCAGATCGGCACCACGCCGGTGATGGCGAGTGGGATCAGCGTGAACACCATGCCCATGGAGATGAACACGTTCTGGCGCACGATCGCGCGTGACGCGCGGCTGATCCCCACCGCGAAGGGCAGGCGCATCAGGTCGTCGGACATCAGCGCCACGTCGGCGGCCTCGAGCGCCACGTCGGTGCCGCCCTTGCCCATGGCGATGCCCACGGTGGCCGCGGCGAGCGCGGGCGCGTCGTTCACGCCGTCGCCCACCATGGCGATGGCGCCGTACTTTTCCTGCAGTTCGCGCACGAGCTCTATCTTGCGCTCGGGCATCAGCGATGCGTGCACCTCGTCCACGCCCACGAGCCGGCCGACCGCGTTGCCCACGGCCGGGTTGTCGCCGGTGAGCATCACCACCGGCCGCACGCCGAGCGCGTGCAGCGTGGCGATGGCCTCGGCGGCCTCGGGGCGGGGGCCGTCGATCATGCCGATGGCGCCCGCAAACCGTCCGTCCACGGCCACGAGCATCGCGGTGCATGCTTTCTGCTCAAGCGAGGCGATCGCCGCGCGCGCCTCGTCCGTTGCCGCCGGCGGGCCGCCCGCGGTGCCCGGTGCCGTGCCTTCGCCCTCGAAGAGCCGCAGCGCACCCAGGTGGACGCGCTTGCCTTCCACCGTGCCGGACATGCCCTTGCCGCGGATCGCCTGCGTGTCCTGCGCTGGTGCGTAGGCAATGCTCCGCGAGCGCGCGGCGCCGGTGACGGCGTGCGCCAAGGGATGCGTCGAGTGGTCCTCGAGCGATGCCGCCATGCGCAGCACCTCTTCGTCGGTGGAGCCCGGGAACGCCGCGATGCGCCGCAGCGCGGGCCGGCCCACGGTGAGCGTGCCGGTCTTGTCCATGGCGAAGCAGCGGATGGCGCCGAGCGATTCGAGGTGCGCGCCGCCCTTGATCAGGATGCCGTGGCGCGCCGCACGCGCCACACCCGCAAGCACCGCGGCCGGCGTGCTGATGGCGAGCGCGCAGGGCGATGCGCCCACGAGGAGCGTCATGGCGCGCAGGAACGCCTCGGGCCAGGAAAGCCAGCCGATCACGGGCGGCAGGACGGCCATCACCACGGTGGCCGCGATCAC
>CAMBSR010000169.1 GCA_945870475.1 Phycisphaera mikurensis NBRC 102666 | reverse complement strand
GCAACCGCGCTGGCCGACTACAACATCGCCATTGCCAACCTGTACGCGGCGATGGGCACCGCGCTGGAGCGCAACCGGATCGAGCTGTCGCTCGTGGACGTCGAACCGTCGAAGTGAATGCCGCCGCGGAGCGCCAACGATGCCGACCATCCTTGAACCGACAGACCTCTCGATCGAACTCGCCGCCGATGCGATGCGCGCCGGCAAGGCGGTGGCGTTCCCGACCGAGACGGTCTACGGACTCGGCGCGCTGACGCTCGACCCGCGTGCCATCGCCGAGGTCTACCGTCTGAAGTGGCGCCCGGCCAACAACCCGCTGATCGCCCACGTACTGGACGCGCGTGGTGCGAAATCCATCGTGGAAGGCTGGGACCCGCGCTGCGACGAGCTGGCATCCCGCCTGTGGCCCGGTCCGCTGACGCTGGTGCTGCCGCGACGCGCGAGCGTGCCGGCGGAGGCGGTCGGTGGGCGCAACAGCATCGCGGTGCGGTCGCCGAGCCATCCCGTGGCGCGGCGACTCCTGGAAGAACTCGGTGGGGCCGCGGTGAGCGCGCCGAGCGCCAACCGCTCCGGGCACGTGAGCCCGACGGTGGCGCGGCATGTGGCGGAGGACTTTGCCAGCGAGGCCGATCTCCTGATCCTCGACGGCGGACGCAGCGAATTCGGCCTTGAGAGCACCGTCCTCGACCTCACCGCGCGTCGCCCCGTGCTCCTGCGCCCGGGCACGGTGACGCTCGAATCGCTTCAGTCGATCCTCGGCGACGTGGACGCGCCCGTGATCACGGAGCAGGGCGACAGCCCGGGCACCGCGGCGCGGCACTATGCCCCGCGCACCCCGGCGGCGCTCGTCCCCATCAACGGCATCCGCGCTGCGCTCGCCGCCGAGCCGCGCCCGTGCGCGGTGCTGTGCTTCGACGCAACGCACGTGCCGAGCCCGCACACCGCCATCTCCATGCCGAAGGACGCACGCCTCTACGGCAGCGCGCTCTACGACGCACTGCGTTCGGCGGACACGCTCGGCTGCGCGAAGATCCTGGTCGAGATGCCGCCGTCCTTCGACGGCCTCTGGCGTGCAGTGGTGGATCGCCTGCGCCGCGCGACGGCGTGAGGGTGATTGACGTTCGGCTGCATCTTTGCGCTGTGCGCGGGGGTAGTTCGACGTTCCATCGCACCCGTGACATTCACCTCATGCGGCTCCCCCCACACGCGGCGGTGAGGCCATTGCCGAACCGACGCCATTGGAGCAAGAGGTGCCTGGCCCCTTCGCCGGAGGGGCAGTGGCGGCGCCATGCCGCCCGCCCCGCAAGGCGAAGGGGCCAGTACGCGGGCGTGATGGGAACGTCGCCACCGCCTCACCGCCCGCCAACGCCTCATGCCATCGGAATCTTCACACCCAGCCGCGCCGCGCAATCCTGCGCCAGTTCGTACCCCGCGTCGGCATGGCGGAACACGCCCATCATCGGGTCATTGGTCAGCACGCGCTCGAGGCGCCGCGCCGCTTCCGGCGTGCCGTCGGCCACGATCACCTGGCCCGCGTGCTGGCTGAAACCGATGCCCACGCCGCCACCGTGGTGGAAGCTGGTCCAGCTGGCACCGCTCGCGATGTTCACCGCGAAGTTGAGGATGGCCCAGTCGCTCACTGCGTCGGTGCCGTCCTTCATGGCCTCGGTCTCGCGGTTCGGGCTGGCCACGCTGCCGCAGTCGAGGTGGTCGCGACCGATCACGATCGGTGCCTTCACCTTGCCGGTGGCCACGAGTTCGTTGAACTTCAGCCCGGCCCTGTGCCGCTCGCCGAGGCCCAGCCAGCAGATACGTGCCGGCAGTCCCTGGAATGCCACGCGCTGCTGCGCCATGCGGATCCAGCGATGGAGGCCTGCATCGTGCGGGAACAGTTCGAGCACCGCTTCGTCCGTGACGCGGATGTCCTCCGGATCGCCGGAGAGCGCCACCCAGCGGAACGGCCCGCGCCCCGTGCAGAACTGCGGGCGGATGTATGCCGGCACGAAGCCCGGGAACGCGAACGCATCGGTGAAGCCGTGGTCGAAGGCGCGCTGGCGGATGTTGTTGCCGTAGTCGAAGGTCTTGCTGCCGGCGCGCATGAACTGCACCATGAGGCGCACGTGCTGCTCCATGCTGGCCATGGAGAGTTCCTGGTACTTCGCTGGATCGGCGGCGCGCAGGGCATCCGCCGCCTCGCGCGTCATTCCCACGGGGTAATAGCCCTCGAGCGGATCGTGCGCGCTGGTCTGGTCGGTGAGCGTCTCGGGCACGATCTTGCGGTCGGCCAGGCGCTGCAGCATGTCCACCGCGTTGGCCAGCACGCCCACGCTGATGGCCTCGCCGCGCTTCTTCAGTTCCACCGCGCGGTCGATGGCCGTGTCCAGGTCCTCGTGGATCTCGTCCAGGTAGCGGTCATGCACGCGCTTCTGGAGCCGCTCGCGGCAGACGTCGGCCACGAGCGCCGTGCCTTCGTTCATGGTGATCGCCAGGGGCTGCGCGCCGCCCATGCCGCCGCAGCCGGCCGTCACGTTCAGCGTGCCCTTGAGCGTGCCGCCGAAATGCTGTCGCGCGCATTCGGCGAACGTCTCGTACGTGCCCTGCAGGATGCCCTGCGTACCGATGTAGATCCAGCTGCCCGCGGTCATCTGCCCGAACATCATCAGGCCGCGCGCGCACAGTTCGTCGAAGTGCTCCTGCGTGGCCCAGTGCGGCACCAGGTTCGAGTTGGCGATCATCACCCGCGGCGCATCGGCGTGCGTGCGCACGATGCCGACGGGCTTGCCGCTCTGCACCAGGAGCGTCTCGTCGGCCTCCATGCGCTGCAGGCTCGTGACGATGGCGTCGAAGCACTCCCAGTTGCGTGCCGCCTGGCCGCGGCCGCCGTAGACCACCAGGCCCTCGGGGCGCTCGGCCACCTCGGGATCCAGGTTGTTCATGAGCATGCGCATGGCCGCCTCGGCGGCCCAGGTCTTGCAGGTGCGCTGGGTGCCTCGGGGGGCGCGGATCACTCGATGGGCGGTCGTCGTCATGGAGCGGCGATTGTAGGCCGCTTCACCGTCGCGAACGCCGTGTTTTGGAGTGCTCCGGCCGGACTCAGGCCCCGGCGAGCGCCCCCGCAGCGATCAGCCGCGCCACCGCCGCAATGTCCGGCGCCGGGGTGCGGTCGCCTGCCAGACGCGGGACCTCGCGCCGGACGGCGGCATGCAGCGCCTCGACGCCCGATCCCGAGCGCAGCGGACGCTGGTACTCGAGCCCCTCGCACATGACTAGCACCTCGATCGCCACCACGTCGGTGGCCAGGCGCACGGCTGCGCGCAGGTGGTTTGCGCTGGTGGCGCCCATCGAGTTGTAGTCCTCGATGCCCGCGCTCGTGGTCACGTTGTGTGCGCTTGCCGGATGGGCAAGCACCTGCAGCTCGTTGCAGCATGCGGCGGCCGCGTACTGCGCGATCATGTATCCGCTCTGCGCGCCGGGGTCGTTCGCCAGGTACGGCCGCACCGGGTTCTGCGGATCGTTCGCCGCCAGGATCCAGAACGTGCGCCGCTCGGAGATGCCGGCCACCGCCACCAATGCAACCTTTGCCGCGTCAAGCGCGAGCGCCAGCGGCATGCCGTGGAAGTTGCCGCCGGAGACGATCTCGGCTTCGCTTCCTTCCATGAAGAGGAGCGGGTTGTCGGTGACGCCGCCGAGCTCGCGCTCGACCACGCTGCGCGCCCAGCCGATGCAATCGACCGCGGCGCCCAGCACCTGCGGGCTGCAGCGGAACGAGTACGGATCCTGCACGCGCGGGTCGTTCTCCTCGTGGGCCTTGAGCACTTCGCTTCCCGCGAGTTGCTCCAGGATCGCCGCCGCCACGGCCTTCTGCCCCGGCTGGTTGCGCGCTGCGTGGATGCGCGGATCGAGGAACGAGTCCGTGGCGCGGCACGCATCGATCGAGAGCGCGGTGGCGAGCATGGCGGTGCGGAGCAGGGCGTCCGCATCATGGAGCGCAAGCGCACCGATCGAGCACATGTAGTGCGTGCCGTTGATGAGCGCCAGGCCTTCCTTCGCATGGAGCGTTACGGGCTGCAGGTTCACCGCGCCGAGTGCATCCCGCGCCGACATCCGCTGTCCGCCGAGGTGCGCCTCGCCTTCGCCGAGGAACCCGAGCGCCAGGTGCGCGAGCGGCGCCAGATCGCCGGAAGCGCCCACCGAACCGCGCGTCGGCACCACCGGGTGCACGCCGGCATTCAGCATGGAGACCATGAGCTCCACCAGCTCTGGCCGCACCGCACTGTGTGCACGCGCGAGGCTCGCCGCGAGGATGACCATCATGCCGCGCACCACTTCCTGCTCGGCCGGGTCGCCGACGCCCGACGCGTGGCTCCGCACCAGGTTCACCTGCAGCGCGTCGAGGTCGACATCGGCCACGCGCACCCGCGAGAGCGATCCGAAGCCGGTGTTGATCCCGTACATGGCCTCGCCCGAACTCATCCGGCGCTCGAGCGCCGCCCGCGCGGTGGCGATCGCCGTGCGTGCCGGCGGCGCCAGGCGCACGGGGCGCCGGTGGCGTGCCACCTCGACCACCTGGTGGATGGTGAGCGGCGAACCGTCGAGGACAAGGGGGTTGGCGGCGTCCGGCCGGCCGTGGGAGTCGCGTTGCATCATCGGGAAAGATACGTGACCGCTTGCGTGCCACGCGCGCCGCGGGTAGCACATGCTCCATGCCAGCCGCCACGGCCACCAGCCCCATCGATACGTTCCGACGCCTCGCCGAGAAGCCGGTGGCGCGTTACGCGGTGCTGGTGGCGGGCATCGTCGCCTGCATCGGGCTGATGATCCCGGTGCTGCCGTTCCTCGCGAGCGCTCGCGGTGTGGCCGGCCCCACGGCCACGGACGCGATGCATCCGGCCATGGCCGCGATTGCGCTCGTCCTCGGTTCGGCCGCCTGCTGCGCCGTTGCCTGCGTGGTGGGGCGTATCGTCAACGCGGCCGTCGGGATCTTCGTCCTCGGCTGCGGGCTCGCGATCATCTCCGGACGCTCGGGCACCATCATCGATGCCGCGTTCGGC
>CAMBSR010000168.1 GCA_945870475.1 Phycisphaera mikurensis NBRC 102666 | reverse complement strand
GCGATGCGCGCATCGTGCACGCGCGCGCCGGTGGCCCTCGACTGCCGGAGCATGGTGCCGAGCGACGTCCAGTGGCGGTCCGATTCGCTCATCACCGCGAGCGACGGCGAGCCGAGCCATGCGTCCACCTGCGCGAGCGCATCGTTCATGCGCGTCGGCGGGTCGAAGATCTTCGGGTGCGTGACCACCGCCAGGAATTCATGCAGGCACGGCGCGGGAATGGCCCACGCCGACAGCCCTTCGGCGAGCGCGCGCACGGCGGCGGCGGCGGCGTCATGACCGACGGCATCGCGCCGGTGCGCCGCCACCAGCACGTTGGTGTCCACCGCGATCATCCGCCGCGGCCCTCGTAGGCGCGCTCCAGCACCGCACCCGCCGGCGCGTCGCGCAGGTCACGCACCAGCCCGCGCCCGCTGACGGAGCGGTCTTCCAGGCGGAACCGCCCCGGGCCGCGTCCGCCGCGATTGCCCAGGAACTGCTGCACCGCCGCCTCGAGCAACGCCTTGAAAGACGTGCGCTCGCGGGCCGCCAGCTCGTGCATGCGCGACAGCAGGTGGTCGGGGAGTTCGACGGTGGTCTTCATTGCCATGGACCATACCGTACACCCATAAATATGGGAAACAGGAAACGGAGAGAAAAATCACCGCAGCGCGGATGGCCGCGCCACGCCCCGTTCATTCATCTTGCAATCCTCAGCGCGCCCGGCGACCGAGCACGATGCGCCGCGTCACGCGCTCGACGAGCGCCAGTTCCTCGCGGCCGGCGCGGGCACGGCGGCGCAGCGGCGCCGCCACCACGCCCGCGGCGACGCGGCTGAGCGCGGCGTGGCGGGCATCGGGACTGGGGCTCGAGGGCGTTCCGGTGTGCATGGGACACCCCGTCATTCGGCATCCACGGGGTTTGGAACGCACAATTCGGTCAATCTCCCCCGGTCCCACATAACAGGGACGCCATAACGCGGACGCAGCCCTATATTTGCGGACCTCCCATGGCACGTGCAAAGCAGCCCACCGCAGACCTCCGCACTATCCGCATCCGCGGCGCGCGCGAGCACAACCTGAAGTCGGTGGACCTGTCCATCCCGCGCGACTGCCTGGTGGTGATGACCGGCGTCTCGGGCAGCGGCAAGAGCTCGCTGGCCTTCGACACCATCTTCGCAGAGGGGCAGCGCAAGTACATGGAGAGCCTCTCCGCGTACGCGCGCCAGTTCCTGGACCAGATGCAGAAGCCCGACGTCGAGTCGATCGAGGGCCTGCCGCCCACCATCGCCATCGAGCAGCGCGGCGGCGGCCACACGCCCCGCTCCACCGTGGCCACCACCACGGAGATCTACGACTACCTGCGCCTCCTCTTCGCGCGCTGCGGCACGCCCACCTGCTGGCACACGGACGAGAAGGGCCGCACCTGCGGCAAGCCGATCCGCGCCACCGCGCCGACTCAGATCGTGGATGCCCTGCTCGCCCACGACGGCGCGCGCATGATGGTGTGCGCCCCGGTGGTGCGCCGCAAGAAGGGCTTCCACAAGGACGTCCTGGAGGCGCTCGCCAAGCAGGGCCTGGTGCGCGCACGCGTCAACGGCAACGTCATCGACATCCGCGAGGCGTTGAAGGCGGGCGGCGAGAACCCGCTCGGCCTGGGCCGCTACGAGATGCACGACGTCGAGGCGGTCATCGACCGCATCGTGGCGCGCGCCGAGGATCGCCAGCGCATCGCGGAGAGCGTGGAGACCGCGCTCAAGCTCGGCGAGGGCAACGTGCTGGTCCTCACCGAGGAAGCGGGCGGCACCTGGAAGGAACACCGCTACAGCGAGAAGTTCGCGTGCCCGGACCACCCGGAATGCGCGCTCGAGGAACTGGAGCCCCGCCTCTTCAGCTTCAACAGCCCGCAGGGCGCGTGCCCCACGTGCGCGGGCCTCGGCCACGTGCAGGAGTTCGACGAGGCGCTCGTGGTGCCGGACGCCACGGTGCCCTTCTCGGAGGCCATCGAGCCGTGGCGCCGCAACGGCCCGCGGATGAACATGTACTACGCGCGCGCCATCCGGAACTTCGGCGCGTTCTTCAAGCTGAAGCCCTCGGTGGCGTTCGACAAGCTGCCCGCCAAGGTGCGCGGCTACCTGATGAACGGCATCCCCGAGGACGAGCGCGACGAGCTCGGCGGCAAGTTCGAGGGCGTCCTCCCGAACCTCAAGCGCCGCTTCGAGGAGAGCGAGAGCGAGTTCGTGAAGGAGCGCCTGCTGGCCTACATGAGCAGCGCGCCCTGCCCCGCGTGCGCGGGCCGGCGCCTGCGCCCGGCCGCGCTCGCCGTGAAGGTGCACAGCGGCTCGCTCAACGCAAGCATCGCCGATTCCACGGCCATGAGCATCGAGCGCGCGCTCGGGTTCTTCGCAAGCATCACGCTCGGCGAGATGCAGAAGAAGATCGCCGAGCCGATCCTCAAGGAGATCGACGCGCGCCTCGGGTTCCTGGCAAGCGTCGGCCTCGGCTACCTCACGCTCGACCGCGCCTCGGGCACGCTCTCGGGCGGCGAGGCGCAGCGCATCCGCCTGGCCACGCAGGTGGGCAGCGGCCTCGTGGGCGTCGCGTACGTGCTGGACGAACCCACCATCGGACTCCACCAGCGCGACAACGACCGCCTGCTCGCCACGCTCCGGCGCCTGGCGGACATCGGCAACACCGTGATCGTGGTGGAGCACGACGAGGACGTGATCCGCGCCGCCGACCACCTGGTGGACGTGGGCCCCGGGCCCGGCCGCCACGGCGGGCGCATCGTCGCGCAGGGAACGGTGGACGACGTGGCCGGCAACAAGGAGAGCCTCACCGGCGCATTCCTCTCCGGCCGCCGCACGATCACCGTGCCGGCGAGGCGGCGCCCGCTCTCGGAGTCGAAGGCCATCGTGGTCAAGGGCGCCAAGGAGAACAACCTCAAGGACATCGAGGCCGCGTTCCCGCTCGGCGGGCTCGTGTGCGTCACCGGTGTCTCGGGAAGCGGCAAGAGCACGCTCGTCAGCGACATCCTGCTGAAGGCCGCGCAGAAGCACGTGCACGGCACGCGCACGGTGCCGGGCAACCACGCGCGCGTCAACGGCCTCGCCGGCCTCGAGCGCGTGGTGGAGGTGGACCAGAGCCCCATCGGCCGCACGCCGCGCTCGAACCCCGCCACCTACACCGGCATCTTCGACGAGATCCGCAAGCACTTCGCCAAGGTGCCGGAGTCGAAGATCCGCGGCTACGAGCCCGGCCGCTTCAGCTTCAACGTGAAGGGCGGCCGCTGCGAGGCGTGCCAGGGCCAGGGCATGGTGAAGATCGAGATGCACTTCCTGCCCGACGTCTTCGTGGCGTGCGACACCTGCAAGGGAACGCGCTACAACCGCGAGACGCTCGAGATCCGCTTCAAGGGCAAGAGCATCGCCGAGGTCCTCGACATGACCGTGGACGACGCGCTTGCCCACTTCGAGGCGCACCCGAAGGTCCGCGGCATGCTCGAATGCCTGCGCGACGTGGGCCTCGGCTACATGCAGCTCGGCCAGGCCAGCACCACCGTCTCGGGCGGCGAGGCGCAGCGCATCAAGCTCGCCACCGAGCTCGGCAACATGTCGAGCGCCAGCACGCTCTACGTGCTCGACGAACCCACCACGGGCCTCCACTTCGCGGATGTCGAGCGCCTGCTCGGCGTGCTGCAGCGCCTCGCCGACGCCGGCCACACGCTGGTGGTCATCGAGCACTGCCTGGACGTGGTGAAGTGCGCGGACTGGCTCGTCGACCTCGGCCCCGAGGGTGGCGAGCGCGGCGGCACCGTGGTGGCCACCGGCACGCCCGAGGACGTGGCACGCAACCCGGCCTCGCACACGGGGCGTTACCTGAAGCCGATCCTGGAGCGCGCGGGGACGATGGGCGGGAGCGCGAAGGCGGCGCTCAAGCCTGCACCCGCACCAGCTTCGCGTACTCGAGCACCAGCGTCTTCACGCCCACGGTCCGGAACGCAACGCGCGCGCTCGTGACGCTGCCGCGCGGCAGGATGGCCTGCACGGTGCCGAGGCCGAAGAGCGGGTGCTTCACCAGGCAGCCCACGGGGAACTGGCTGCCGAGGCCACGCGGCGCGTCGAACTCGTCCATCCAGGGCTCGTCGGCGCCCTCGCTGCCGCCGCCGTCCATCCAGCTTGACGCCAGGTCCGTGCGCTCGGCGTTGGCCTCGGGAATCTCGCGGAGGAACTCGCTCTCCATGGCGCTCATGCGCATGCCGCGCACGGTGCGGCGCGCCGCGTGGGTCATGAGGAGCTGCCGCTTGGCGCGCGTCATCCCCACGAAGCAGAGGCGCCGCTCCTCCTCGATGTCGTCATCGCCCTCGCGCGCGCGCATGTGCGGCAAAAGCCCCTCCTCGCAACCGACCATGGCCACGAGCTCGAACTCGAGGCCCTTGGCCGCGTGCAGCGTCATCAGGGTCACCGCGCCGCTCTCGGAGTCGTAGGCGTCGGAATCGGCCGCGAGGGCCACCGACTGCAGGAAACCCTGCAGCGCACGCAGGAGCGTCGGCGCCGCGCCGGATGGGTCGTCCGGAAGCTCGAAATCGCCGGCGGCATTCACCACTTCGTCCAGGTTGGCGCGGCGCTGGTCCAGGTCGTCGCCGTCGGTGCCGTCGGCGAAGTCGCGCAGGCCGCTCTCCTCGAGCACCATCTCGACGAACGCCGCCAGCGCGTCGGGCTGGCCGGTCTCGAGCAGCCCACGCCAGCGCGCGAGCATGCCCGCGAACTCATCCATCTTCTTCGCCGTGCGGTCCGCCACGCCGGCATCGCGCGCGAAGCGCAGCGCAGCGAGGAGCGGCACCTTGCGCTCGAACGCCGCGCGCTCGATGCGCGCCAGCGAGCTGTCGCCGATGCCGCGCGCCGGAACGTTGACGATGCGCGCGCACGCCACGTCGTCGGAGACGTTCGTCGTCAGGCGCAGGTAGGCCATCAGGTCCTTGACTTCCTTGCGCTCGTAGAACGCGGTGCCGCGCACGATGCGGTACGGCACCTGCCGGCGGCGCAGCGCGTCCTCCACCACGCGGCTCAGCGAGTTCATGCGGTAGAGCACCGCGATCTC
>CAMBSR010000167.1 GCA_945870475.1 Phycisphaera mikurensis NBRC 102666 | reverse complement strand
GCCGACAATCCCACGGCAATCACCGTCCAGAGATAGGGACGAATGCGGCGACGCCGCCATTCACGGTCGGAAGGTGCAGCGCGGTCCGGTGGCTCAGAGGCTGCGGGGGCGCTCATCGCCGTCCCTCGCCCCGCTTGCGCGGCTGGCCGAAGGGTCGAACATGGCGAGCGCTTCGTTCCATCGATCCTGGGTCCGGAGCAGGTGCTCCACGGTCTCGCGCACGGCGCCGTGCCCGCCCGATGCGGCGGTCACGAAAGCCGCCGCAGCGCGGACCTCAGCGGCCGCATCATGGACGGATACAGGGTATCCGCATGCGCGCATGGCCGGAAGATCGGGAAGGTCGTCGCCCACGAAGGCCACCGCGGACAGCGGAACGCCGCAGGCCTCGGCGGCCGCGTGCAGGTCCTTCAGCTTGTCATGGCTGCCGGAATAGAGGTGGCGGACCCCCAGTTCCTCGAGCCGATGCCGGACTGCCAGGCCGGCGCGCCCGGTGATGACGGCGACCTCGCCGCCCAGGCGACGCCAGAGCGAGATCCCCAAGCCATCCTTCGCGTTGAATCGCTTCGTCTCGTGACCGAGGTCGTCGAGCTGGACGGTGCCGTCCGTGAGGACACCGTCGACATCCAGGCAGAGCAGGCGGACCGAGGCCGCCCGCGCGGTCACTTCGAGGAACCCTGCTTCGGAGAGCCCTGCAGTGCCTTGAGGCGCTTGTGCAGGCGGCTCTTCTGGCGGGATGCGGTGTTCTTGTGCATCGTCGACGTGGAGGAGACCTTGTCGAGGGCGGCAGCGGTCTTGCTGAACTCAGCCTCGGCGACCTTGACGTTCTTGTCGTGGACGGCGGTGAGGAAGGCCTTGACCTGATCCTTGACCTGGCGCTTGCGCCAGTTGTTCAGGGCATTGCGCTTGGAGTTCTGACGGACGCGCTTCTTGGCTGATTCGGTATTCGGCACGGGGGTTCCTTGGTGCAGTAACGAGCCGCACAGTATGCCACGAACCCACACTTGCCGCAACCCGCCCGAAGGTTGCCAATAAGTACCTGACGGCCCCCCTCCCCCGGCGGGCCTGAGGAGTACCCGCGGATGACCCTTGGAACGCTGCTCGTCGAATCTGGAGTCCTGGCGCCCGAGCGCCTCGAGGAGGCGGTCCGGGAGCAGCGCCGGACCGGCGATCGGCTGGAGCAGGTCCTCATCCGGATGGGCTTCGTCCACCGCTCCGACCTCCTCCGGACGTTCTCCGAGCGGCTGCACCTGCCAATCGTCGACCTCACCGAGTCGATCCCCGACGCCGAGGTCCTGCGCCTCCTGCCGCCGCGCGTCATCTTCAAGCTGCGATGCGCACCCGTGGCTCGCACCGGCCGGACGCTCCGCATCGCCACGAGCGACCCCACGGACCTTGCCAGCTTCGACGAGCTCCGCATCGTCACCGGCCATGCCATCGAGCTGGTCCTTGCCGACGAGGAAGACCTCCAGAAGTACATCCGCCAGCACTACGGCGTTGCCGGCGACACGCTCGACGCCCTCGGCGGCGCGCGCGAGACCGCGGACCTCGAGCGCACCAGCCTCGACACCGACGAGACCGCGCAGGCGCAGGAAGCCAGCGTGGTGCGCCTCGTCAACGACCTCCTCGTGGAGGCCGTCAAGGAACGCGCCACGGACGTGCACATCGAGCCCTACGAGCACGACCTCTCCATCCGCTACCGGGTCGATGGCGTGCTGGTGGATGCAGGCGTCCCGCCCACGGTGCGCCGCTTCCGCAACGCCATCGTGAGCCGCCTGAAGATCATGGCGAACCTCAACATCGCCGAGAAGCGCCGCCCGCAGGATGGTCGAATCACCCTGCGAATCAAGGGTCACGAGCACGACCTGCGCGTCTCCGTCATCCCCATGCTCTTCGGCGAAGGCGTGGTGCTGCGCATCCTCTCCAAGGGCGCGGTGCTCACGGGGCTCAGCGACCTCGGCATGCCGAAGGGCATCGAGACGCGCTGGAACACGCTGATCGAGCGGCCCCACGGCATCCTCCTCGTCACCGGCCCGACCGGCAGCGGAAAGTCCACCACGCTCTATGCGTCGCTCGCGCGGATCGTGACTCCGGAAGTGAAGGCCATCACCGTGGAGGACCCGGTCGAGTACCACGTGGCCGGCGTCAACCAGATCCAGGTGAGCCACCAGGTCGGCCTCGACTTCGCCGCCGGGTTGCGCGCCATCCTCCGCCACGATCCGGACATCGTGATGATCGGCGAGATCCGCGACAAGGAGACCGCCGATGCCGCGGTGCAGGCATCGCTCACCGGCCACCTGGTGTTCAGCACGCTCCACACCAACGACAGCGCCGGTGCCGCCACGCGACTCCTCGACATGGGCGTCGAGCCGTTCCTGGTGGCAAGCACCGTCGAGGGCGTGCTCGCGCAGCGGCTCCTCCGCCGCGTGTGCGTCCACTGCTCCGAGCGCCGCCCCGCGAGCGCCACCGAACTGCCGCCCAGCTTCGGCCCGGCCCCGGAGGCAGGCCTGGTGCACGCCGTCGGCTGCCGCGAATGCCGTGGCACCGGCTACCGCGGTCGCGTCGGCATCTACGAACTGCTGACCGCGTCCGAGGCCACCCGCGAGCTGGTCATGACCCGGGCCAGCAGCGGCCGGATTGCCGAGGCCGCCCTCCGTTCGGGAGATTTGGCGCTCCTGCGGGCCGATGCGTTCGAAAAGGTGCGCGCCGGCACCACCACCCTCGACGAGGCGCTCCAGACCACCCGCGGCTGAGGACGCGGTGGTTCTTGGCCATCCCCGCCGCCCAACCAACCGCAACAGTGGAGCCCCCGGGGCCGTACTGTTGACTTGACGCGGAGGTCCGGTTTCCGGACACTGCGCATTCTCGACAGATCACTTTTACGAGCTGCGGCTGTCGCCGCGCCCGACCTCGGAGACTCGCAGACATGAACCAGCGCACGACCGGCCTCGTTGTTGGCCTCGTCATCTTCGTCATCCTGACCGTCGGCCTCCTGGCGTCGACCATCTACTTCAACATCGAGGCGGGCGATGCCAAGGCAACCGCCAAGAACGCCAAAGATGAGGCCGCAAGCGCCATGAAGGGCGAGAGATCCGCGAAGGATGCGTTCCAGAAGCTCGCCGGCTTCGTGATGGGCGACCCGAACCTCAGCCCCAACGGCGAAGAAGCCGTCACGCAGGTCAAGAAGGCCCTCGATGCCGAGGGCGTGGCCAACCTGAAGACCGAGCTCGAGACGCTGCGCTCCACGCGCGACCAGCTCACGCAGGACAACGCCAACCTCAAGAAGGCCGCCGACTCCGCGCGCGCCGAGGCCGCCACGTCGCGCGATGAGGCGAAGAAGGCATCCGAGGGCGCCCAGGCCGCCAGCAAGCGCGTCGAGGGCGACATCGACACCTTCCGCACCTCCTCCAAGAAGTACGAGACCGAGGTGAAGCAGACCGTCGCCGACGTCAAGAAGTACCAGGACGAGATGGACCAGCGCCACCGCAACGAGGTCTCCGAGCTCCAGGGCCAGATCGACAACGTGTCCAGCTCCAAGGCCGAGCTCTCGGGCCGCGTTGCCGACCTGCAGAAGGCCGTCGACCAGTACCGCGTCAAGCCGGAGAACGCCGCCACGCTCGCCGACGGCCGCGTGATCGACGTCGCCGGACAGAACGGCGAGGTCTTCATCTCCATCGGCTCCAAGCAGCGCGTGCAGCCGGGCATGACCTTCGACGTCTACGACAGCGCCAGCGCCATCCAGTACAGCCCCACCACCGGTGACCTCATCCCGGGCAAGGCCCGCATCCAGGTCCTGAAGGTCGAGGAGAACACCTCCACCGCGCGCGTCATCCCCGAGAACTCGCGCTTCGCCCCGCGTCCGCGCCCGATCGTCAAGGACGACGTGATCGCCAACGTGATCTTCAGCCCGGACTACCGCTACAAGTTCCTCGTGCACGGCAAGTTCGACGTCGACAACGACGGCAAGGCCACCGCCGCAGAGGCCGAGTACGTGCGCGGCCGCATCAAGACCTGGGGCGGCGACGTCATCGAGGGCGATGCCCTCCGCGGCGACCTCGACTTCATCGTCATGGGCACCATGCCGCTCGAGCCCATCGCGCTCTCGACCGATGCTGGCGAAGGCGAGTACACCGCCCACTTCGAGCAGAAGAAGGCGTTCGACACCTACAAGACGCTCTTCACCGAGGCGCAGACCGCCCGCATCCCGGTCCTCAACTGGAACCGCATGCAGGTCCTGACCAACGAGGGGCGCTGAACGCGCTCCATGGCGCGCCGCCGGCGGAAACGCTCCGGACCGACCAAGGCCGCGATCCACCTCGCGCAGTATGTGGCTGCACGATCGTTCGCGTGGCTGTTCGGCGCCTTCCCGCCGGAACAGAACCTCCGCACCGCCGATGCGGTCGCCGACATCTGGATGCGGTTCAACGCCGCACGCCTCGCACGCGCCAGCGGCAACATCCGTCGAGGCCTGCCGCACCTGGGCGATGCCGAGGTGGATGCCCTTGCACGCGCAAGCGTGCACTACATGTTCCGCACCTACATGGTGGATGCGTTCCAGCTGCCGCGGCTCCTCACCGAGGAGACATGGCAGCAGCACGTGGACCTCAGCCAGGCGATGCGCGGCACGGAACTGATGATCGGCGAGAAGCCAGCCATCTTCCTGGCTCCGCACGCCGGCAACTGGGAGCTGCTCGGCTTCTTCCCCACCCTCATGGGCTTCCGGATGCATGCGCTGGCGCGCCCGCTCGACAACCCCATGCTCTGGAAGTGGGCGCTTGGCAAGCGTGAGTCGCGGGGCATGCGGGTGATCACCAAGTTCGGTGCCACCGAGGAGCTGCAGGAGATCGTGAACTCCGGCGGCCGCATCGCCTTCATCGCCGACCAGAACGCCGGCGAGGACGGGATCTTCGTGCCCTACTTCGGGCAGATGGCGAGCGCGTACAAGTCCATCGCGCTCTTCGCCATCCGCTACGAGATGCCCGTCGCCGTCGGCGTTGCCCTGCGGGTCGGCGAGGGCTTCAATTACGCCATCCACACCATCGACATCATCCGGCCAGAGGATTGGCGCGACCACGATGACCCGGTCTTCTACGTGACCGCGCGCTAC
>CAMBSR010000166.1 GCA_945870475.1 Phycisphaera mikurensis NBRC 102666 | reverse complement strand
GAACGGGCTCGTCACCATCTCGGGAGGGTATTCGATGGCCCTTGCCCCTGCTCGGCGCGGTCAGCGGCGGGACAGCCGCTCGATGACCTGCCAGAACTCCGGGTAGCTCTTCGCCACGCATTCCGGATGGGAGATCCGGATGCCGCCGGTGCGCAGGCCCAGCACCGCAAAGCTCATGGCGATGCGGTGGTCGTTGTGCGGATCGATGACGGCGTCGACGCGGTGGCCTGCCGGGATCGGGTCGATCTCGATCCACGAATCGCCGAGCCTCACGCGGGCGCCGATGCGTTCGAGGCCTTGCGCCATGGCGGCCAGGCGATCGCTTTCCTTCACGCGGAGGGTGCCAAGCCCCCAGAAGCGCGAGGTGCCGCGCGCGACGGCGGCCGTGGCGATGAGCATGAGCGCGCCGTCGGGGCACTGCTCGAGCGACGCCGCGAGCCCGTCGAGCGGCGGCGACATGTCACCGGCACGGCAGCGGCAGCACACGCGCATGCTCGCAGGATCGCGGATCACCTCCGCACCCTGCAGGCCGAGCCCGTTGATGGCCGCCACGTCCGGCTGCCGCGAACTCGGCGAGAGCCCATGCAGCACGATGTCGCTCCCCGGAACGATGGCCGCGGCCGCCGCCCAGTAGATGGCGCTCGAAGCATCGGGCTCCACGGGATACGCGCCCTTGCCCACCAAGGGGTGCGGCTCCACGCGCACGCCGCACAGGCCGTCGCCGGCATCCACTTCTTCCTTGACCACCGCGCCCCAGCGGCGGAGTTCGTCGACGGTGAGATCGATATACGAACGACTGACCGGCGGAACCTCGAAACGCACCTCGAGCCCATCGCGCATCCACGGCGCCACCAGGAGCAGCGCGCTCACGAACTGGCTGCTGGCAAGGGCACCCACCCGGATCGTTCCGCCGGCCGGCGGTCCGCCCCGACCGTCGATCACCATCGGCAGTCGTCCAGGTGCCTCGACCCATTCCACCGAGACGCCGAGCGCGCGCAGCAGATCGACGCCGTCGGCCACCGGGCGCTCGCGCATGCGTGCGCTGCCGTCGATGGTCACGCGGCGGCGAGCGAACGCGGCCACCGCCATCATGAAGCGCGTGGGCGTGCCGCCGTCGCCGAGGTTGATGCTGATGTCCGGGCCCGCGGGGAATGCGCCGCCGACGCCTCGGACCGTGATTGCCGGGTGTCGACCCCCGGGGGTGGCCGGGCTGTCGAAGACCGCGTCCACCGCCTCGACCGCCGCGCCAAGCGACGCCAACGCGCGCGAAAGCGCATCCGTGTCGTCCGACCGGAGCGCCATCTCGAGCGTGGTCTCGCCGGAGGCCAGTGCTGCCAGCACCAGCGCGCGGTTGGTCAGGCTCTTGGAGCCGGGCACCCGCACCACCCAGTCGATCGGCTGCGCGGCACGCACCGTCCGCGGCTCGCCGTGGGTGTGCGCCATTCCCGGGTCAGCCCTTCGCCTCGTCGGCCGCCCGGAACACCGCCACGATGTCCTCGATGGGGATGACGAACAGGCGGTTGTCGCCCTCGAAGTCCACGGGCACGCCGTGCTTCGGGTTGAAGAGCACGCGGTCGTACTGCTCGATCGGGTAGTTGTCGTCCTTGGCCACCTCGGTGGAAATGGCGACGATGCGACCGGTGATCGTGGGGATCTCGATCTTGTCGGGCAGGTGGATGCCGACCTTGGTGATCTTCTTGTCCTCGTCCTTTCGGATGAGGACGCGCTTGCCGATCGGCTCCACCACTTCCAGCTTGGTTGTCCGCGATGTACGCGTCATGGGCCGAATGATATACCGTGCCCGCATGTCCGCCATGAAGAACCCCATCGAACAGCTCACGCGCCTCATTGCCGAGGTCCCCGACTTCCCGAAGCCCGGGATCCTCTTCCGTGACATCACGCCGATGCTCGCGGATCCGTCCGCGCTCGCCCTCGCCATCGAACTGATGGCGAACCCGTTCCGCGGCGGCAAGTTCGACGTGGTGCTCGGCGCGGAGAGCCGCGGCTTCATCTTCGGCATCGCGGTGGCGCAGGCGCTCGGCTGCGGGTTCATCCCGGTGCGCAAGCCGGGCAAGCTTCCGCGGGCAACCCATTCCGCCTCCTACGCGCTCGAGTACGGCACCGACACCCTGCACATGCACCAGGACGCAGTGCCGCGCGGCGCGCGGGTCCTCGTGGTGGATGACCTCCTGGCCACGGGCGGCACCCTCAAGGCGTGCTGCGAGCTGGTGGAGCGCTCGGGCGCCACGGTGGGTGGCACCACGGTGCTGATCGAGCTGGCCGCGCTGGGCGGGCGCAAGGTGTTGGCGCCGCACTCGGTGCATGCGGTGATCCAGTACTGACCGGTCGCTTCTTGGCCAACCATTTGTAGTGCAGGCCGTTCCGCGGCCTTCTTCCGCTTCCGTCAGGCGCGGCACCCGGGCTATCATTCGCCAAATGACCACTGCCACCCCATCGCCGGCCAGCCGCGCCGCGACCGCCACCGACCCGCTGGCCCTGATCGACGTGGACCATGTCCGCTTCTACGTCGGCAACGCCAAGCAGTCGGCGTTCTTCTACGCCTCGGCCTTCGGCTTCCAGGTGGAGCAGATCAGCGACCTCACCACCGGCAGCCGCGAGTGCGCGCAGTACCTCCTCACGCAGGGCAACATCCGGTTCATCCTGGAGACGCCGCTCAACAAGAACCAGGCCTCGGTGGCCGAGCTGGCCAAGTACGGCGACGGCATCAAGGACATCGCCTTCAACGTCTTCGACGCCGAGGCGGCGTGGAAGGCTGCCGTCAAGAACGGCGGCAAGAGCGCCTACGAGCCCGTCACCCGCTCCGATGCCAACGGCACCGTGACGATGGCCGGCATCCACACCTACGGCCGCGCCGTGCACTCCTTCGTGAGCCGCACCGGCGCGTACGCCCTGCCCAACATCAAGCAGGGTGCCACGTTCATGCCCGGCTTCCGCCCGATCGGCGCGTTCGCCCTGAACGACTACAACAAGCAGCATCCCTGCGGCCTCAAGTTCGTCGACCACGCGGTGGGCAACGTCGAGGAAGGCAAGATGAACGACTGGGTGGAGTGGTACGAGCACGTCCTCGGCTTCTCCATGTTCAAGCACTTCGATGACAAGGACATCGGCACCGAGTACTCGGCGCTCATGTCCAAGGTCATGGCGAGCGGCAACCAGCTCATCAAGTTCCCGATCAACGAGCCCGCCGCCGGCAAGAAGAAGAGCCAGATCCTCGAGTACCTGGAATGGCACGACATGACCCCGGGCGTCCAGCACCTGGCGCTGCGCACCGATGACGAGCTGGCCAGCGTCGCCGAGCTCCGTCGCCGCGGCGTCGACTTCCTGAACATCCCCGAGGCCTACTACCAGGGCGTCTGGGCGCGCGTGGACGCCATGCTGCGCCAGCACGGCCACGCCGGCGTCAAGGAAGACCACGCGCGGATCAAGGACCTGGGCATCCTGGTCGATGCCGACGACGAGGGCTACCTCCTGCAGCTCTTCAGCAAGCCGCTCCAGGACCGCCCCACCCTGTTCTTCGAGATCATCTGCCGCCGCGGCAGCCAGAGCTTCGGCAAGGGCAACTTCAAGGCGCTCTTCGAGAGCCTCGAGCTCGAGCAGGAGCGTCGCGGCAACCTCTGATCGGACGCGACCAAGATCAACACCACGGTGCACCTCCGCAGAACCGCCACCATCGTCGCCGCGCTCGGCTTGCCGGGCGCGGCGATCTTCTTCGGCGTCGGCGCCATCCGCGATCGCGATGCGCTTGACCGCGCCGCCGCCGCGCGCATGCAGGTGGAGTCGGAACTGGCCGCCGGGCACGTGGCCGAGGCACTGACGGCGTTGCGCGTCACGGTGGCCGACGCCACGCCCGTCCTCGAAGGAAACGCCTTCATGCACGCCTGGACGCGTGCATTCCGCGGCGCAGAGATTGACGGCGCCCGCCACGACCTGGCCCGATGCGTCGCGGCGGTGGGCCACGCCGTCGAGGAACGTGCGGCGCGCCAGGCCGCGCTTCGCGTGATGCGCAACGAGGTGGACCGGGTCGGCACGATCGCGGCGCTCGATGCCATCGAGGTCCGCCGGTCCGCGGCATCTGCGCAGATGATCCAGGATGCACCGGATGCGCATGCGGAATTGGTTGCCCGGCTGGCGGCGCGGCGTTCCGGGTTCGAGGCGGACGTGGCGCGGAACCGGGCTGCCCTCCGCGATTTCGAGGCCCTCCATCGGCGCGCCGTCGAGGCAGCGGATGCCACCATGCTGTTCCAGGTCATCGACGCAGTGCTGCCGGTGCCGGCGCGATCGGACGAGGATGCCGCGCTGCGCGCGCTCCATGAGTCGGCGCGCGCCTCGGTCTGCGCAGCGCTTCAGGCAGGCACATTCCGCGCAGCGCGGGAAGCCGCGGCCGCCGCGGCCTCCGCGGAGGACGCCCGCACGACCCTCCGAACGCTGCTCGATTCCCCCGCAGTTGCCCGCATTCCTTCCGATGAGTGCACGCGGTTGCTCGAGCGGCTCCGTGAAGAGATGCTCGCGCGCATCAACGCGCTCAGCGCATGGGAATCCGCCGTGCAGGGGTACGCCGCGGCATTGGCGGCGCATCGGCCGGCGGCCGCAGCCCTTGCACTGGCGCGGATCGAGCCATGCGATGCGCGGACCGCGGAACGCCTGACTGCCATGCGACAGTCCGCCCCGGGCGACATCGTGAACGCATTCTCTGCTGCCGCGGTGGCAATGCTGGAGCGCGATGACTGGGAACAGATCGCAACGCTGGCAGCCTCCCTCTGCCCGGGAACCGCCGCGTGGAATGCGCTCGACCCGACCGCGCGCGCGCCCATCGCGCTTTCCCTCGAGCAGCTTCGGCGGCGCGTCGACCGTGGCCTCTACGAGCAGTTCATGCGCCGCCCGTGCGTGGAATTGGCCGATCGATACCTCCGCGGATGGCCCTCCACGTCGCGCCGGATGGCACCCACGGTGCTCGCCTGGCGCACGGCGGCGCTCGATGGCCGCACTGTGCTGACGCTCGAATCGGCACGCTGGGGCGCCACGGGCGTGGAATCGCCAACAACCACGCTGGAAGACCGGCCGGATGCCACCATCGACGTGCGTGCCTCGGGCGAGTCGGTCATGCGGGTCGTCGCCGTGGACATCG
>CAMBSR010000165.1 GCA_945870475.1 Phycisphaera mikurensis NBRC 102666 | reverse complement strand
CGGGTTGCGCGCCGCGAGGCCCGCGTACTTGGAGAACGACGCGATCGCCTCCGCGCTGGGCGCGCCGGGAAGCGCCGCGGGCTCGCTCCCGGGCACGAACACGGTGCTCAGGCGGATGGTGACGCGGATGCGGCTGCCGTCCTTCACCGGGTCAAGGCGCAGCGCCTCGACGCGCTTCAGCATCGGGTCGACCGCGATGCGATGCACGAGGCGCAGCACCTGGTCGGCGGCGCCCTCGCCCGCGAGCGTGGCGCGCAGTTCCACGAAGTCCGGCTCGTCGCGCTGCGCGCGCGTGAGCCCGAGGCGCACCATTTCCTGCCGCGCCGGCGACTTCCGCTCCACTGCGGCGTTGGTGGCCACCATGAGGTCGCGCACGCCGGTTTCCTCGGCGATGCGGTTGAGGCGCGCGCGGAGCGCGGTGTCGACGGCGTCGGTGCGCTCGCCGAGCGTGCGGTTCACCGCGGCGGCCAGGCGCTTGTCGAGCTCGCCGCGCTTCTCGCGCTGGGCGCGTACCGAGCGGAGGAAGTCGCTGCTGCGCTCGATGTCGGCGTTCACGGCCGCACGATCGAAGCCGGAGAGCGAGGTGACGCGACCCGAATGCACGAGCCAGCCAAGCGTGCCGGCAACGAGCGCTGCGCCCGCGAATACGAGCGGCGCGCGCATCCGCACCGGGACGAGCGCGTCGAACCGGCTGCGCAGGCGCGCGATGGTCTCGGTGGCGGCGCTCATCGAGCACCTCCACGGCGCGAGACCGCGGCGTTTGCCGGGCGAGCGACGGGTGGGCCGTCCTCGCCCTCGATGGCCAGTTCCACCGCCACCGGCAGGCGGCGCCCGGCCTTGCCCTCGGTGCTGGTGGAGCGCACGGTGAAATCACGCTTGGAAACAAGCGATTCGCGCAGCGCGTCGGCAGTGGCGCGGTCGGCGGCCTCGGCGGTGAGGGCAATGCGCGCATCGCCCGGCACCTTCATGCTGCCGTCCTTCGCAAGCACCGCCTCGTCGGCCATCGCCTGGCCGTTCCAGCCGGCAAGCACCACGCGCGATGCATCCGGTGCGAAGCCGGACAGGTAGAGCATGGAGTCGAGCCACGCCGGATCGGCGGCCATCCACGCATCCAGGTGGCGCGCGCGCAGTTCGTCGCGGCGGTACGCGCGATGCTCGGCGAGCGCGCCGTCGGCCGTGGCGCGCAGCTCGGTGCGGCGCGCATCGATGGTGGCGCGCTCCTTGCGGCCGATGGTCCAGCCGATGGCGTAGGCCAGGCCAAGGATGGCGATCACCGCGTAGGCGCGCATGCGGCGACGCGCCGCCATGTCGGGCGCGCGGCGCGGGTCGGCAAGGTCGATGCATGCACGCTTGCGCGCACCCTCGAGGAGGAGGCCGACGAGCGGCCACGCCGCGCCGGGGTCCTCGGTGCAGCGCACGTCGGGGTGCGTGTCGAGGCGCGAGACGGGCAGGCCCGTTTCCACGGAGAGCGCAGCCACCACGCCGAGCGCCACGTCGGCCGGGCCGATCACGTCGATCGCCACCGGGCGCTGGTCGGGCTGCTGCAGGCGGAACGCGGTCCACGAGCGACGCGCCTCGGTCGTGCTGGCCTCGTTGCCGGTGCCGGTGACCGCGGTGCCGCGCGTGGCGCGCAGGCCGTCACGGCCGGCCACGAGCAATTCGAGTGCATCGCCGGTGAGGTCCACCGCCGCGTCCGGTGCATCGGCGTCCACGCCGGGACGCGTGGGCAGCGTCTCCAGCAGGTACGCGATGCCGAACGTGCGCGGGGCGATGCGTTCCACGCCGATGCGCGCCGCGGCAGCCACCGCGCGCACCGATTCGATCTCCTTGGCAGATGCCGCCACGGCCCATGCATCGGCACCCGCGGGAACGAAGTCCACCACCGCGTCCATGCCCACGGCCGCCTCGCGCAGCATGGCCAGGCGGACCATGCCGGCAAGCTCGTGCGGCTCCGCGCCGGGAAGGGCAAGACGCTTGAACGAAAGCCGGTCGCGGGCGATGGTCCACGTGGCGCGGCCCGCGGTGAAGCCGGCATCGCGCAGGGTGGCGGCGACGAACGCGCCGCGCTCGGCATCCGGCGCGTCGGCCACGTCGTCCGGCAATGCCACGTCCACGGAGCGCACCACCGTGGCGCGCCCGCGTTCAATGACTGCCTCCACCGCGCGCAGGCGCCGGTGGCCGAGATCGATCGCTGCCTGTGACTTCAAGGTATTACTGGCCGGGATCACTGCGTCGGCGCCATCGTCCCGACAGCCCACCTGTCGAGGAACCGGATGACGCCGTCCGCTCCTGATCCCTACCGGGATCGTCCCCGCGGGATGCAACCGAGGAGTCCGATCCCGGTTCGTTCATCGGATCGTCCCACTGCTTCCAGTGGAACTTCGAGCTTGCGTCCCTGGCCTGCGCTTCGCGCCTGGCCAGCTCTGCTGCGTCACGCGCATCGCGCTCCTCGCGTTCGCGCTGGAACAGCGACTTCCATTCCTTCGAACGCACCGCGCGCTCCTTCTGCTCGCGCGATGCAAGCGTCTCCCATTCCTTGGAACGCGAAGCGCGGTCCTTCTTCTCGCGATCGCCGAGCGTCTCCCATTCCTTCGAGCGCGTCTCGCGCTCCTTGCGCTCGCGGTCGGCGAGCGTTTCCCACGTGCGGTTCGCGCTGCCCTGCTTCGGTTCCTCGGCGGGCTTCCATGTGCGGCGGTCGGCGGCGGCGCGCTGCGCGTCGCGCTTGGCATCGTCCTGCGCCTGGCGATCCTCGATGGCGCGGCGGCTGGCCTCGTCGGCGGCGGAATTCCACGTCGGGCGCTTCCAGGCGCGGGGGTTCTTGTCGTTGTTCGCCAGCAGGTTGTCGGGTGAATCGGCGGATTCCTCGCCCAGGTCGGGGGCGGCATCCGGGCGTTCGCTCGCGGGCGGATTCACCACGGCATCGGCGAGCGCGTCCGCATCCGGCGCGTCGTCGCCGCCGCTCATCGCTTCCGCGTCCACCACCTCCTTGGAGTCCGGTCGCACCTTCTCGCCGCGCGATTCGCGCTCGGTGCGCTCCTGCTCCGCAAGCGCGGTGGCCACCGGAAGCAACGTGCAGTCGCGGATGCTGGCGAAGCGCGCGGGCGACTCGCCAAGGTCGATGACCACTTCCCAGACCTCGATGCCGTGCATCGCGCTGCCGTCCTGCATGCGATCGACGACGCCCGTGGCAACGCGCGCGCGCCACAGCCAGCTGCGTGCGCAGAGGCTCGGCGCGGCGGCCTCGAATTCCTCGGGCGTGAGTGCGCCGGAGGTGACCGGCCATGAAACCTGCGAGCGCTCTGCCGGCCCCAGCGATGCGCGCGCCTGCACCATCTTTGCCGCGCGCTCGGCACCAATGGCGGGGATGGCGCGCAGCACTTCCTCCGGCGCGGACGAGACGTCCACCTGGCCGCGTTCGACGGCTTCGTTGCCGGCAACCACCGCGTCGAGCACGGCGCCCCAGCGATCGACCGGCACGTTCGCCGTGCGCATGGCCTTCACGAGTGCGCCTTGGTTTGCGGGCGCTTCGTCGCCGAGCGCGGCGCGCATTTTCTCGGCGATTCCAGGGCCGGCGTGCGCGTCGATGGCGGCCATCGCCTCGGTGCGCCACGCGCCCACCGGCTCGCGCGCGGTGATGCCGCCGACACCCACGCCAAGCGCACGCGGCGCGGCGAACGGCGTGGCCACGTCCGCCACGACCAGCGGCCGCACGCGCGCCGCGATGGCGCCGCGCACGCCGCCGGTCGATGAACTGTCCTGCAGCTTGCGCACGCCGGCGGCAATGCCCGAGGCCACCGGGCCGATCACGCGATCCGCGGTGAGTCCGGCATCGGGCTGCACGATCGCCTCGATGGCGTCGGCCTGGCCACCGCGCGCCACCGCGGCAGAGGCCGCGGCCTGGTCAACCACGCCGGTCGCCTCGAGATACGCAGGGTCGAGGCCCACGAGCGGAAACTTGCCGCCCTCCGGGACGAGCCGCTCCCCGGCCGGGCCCACCGGCAGCAGGAGTGCCATCGCCTGTGCGCCGTCGGCCTCGAAGAGGAGGATCTGCTCGGGGAGTTCCGGCACCTCGCCGTCGGCCACGCTCTGGCGCTGCGCGGAAAGGAGCGCCGTCACTGCCTGGCATCCGCTCCACGCGATCGCGCGCTGCTGCGTGCGATCGCGCATGGCGGTGAGTCCGGCGTGCTCCGCTTCGGACGCGGCCATCAGCCCGCCGGCAACAAGCGCGGCCACCGCAAGCACCACGAGGACAGCAAGCATGAGGACGCCGCGGCGATGCGCGTGGGACGCACGGACACGGCGCGCAGCGGCGGAGCGGACGACAGAGGTTCCATGCGAAGCGCTCATCGCATGGCCTCCGTTGCGGGGACCTTCGCGGGGAAATCAGCCTCGGCGCCCGCGGCATCGGGCACGGCGATCGCGCGCACCCGATCGGGCGCGCCGAGCTCTTCCTCGTCACCGGCCTGCGTGGCGCCGAACCAGAGGCCGACTTCCACCACCGCGGGGAGCGTCCCGGCATTCAGCGAATCGAACGAATCGCCCCAGCCACCGTCGTACCAGTAGCGCACGCGCATGGCGCGCACGGTGGCAGGCAGCGTGCTGGAGACGCCGCCACGGCCGATGGTGATGTTCGCACCGTTCTGGTCGACCTGCGTGGCGGAGAGCGGCGAGAACGCGGCGCGCGCGAGCTCAGCGACACTGCCGCTGCCGGCATCCGTGCGCGAGGAGAGGACGCGGATGGAACGATCGGTGCCGGTCACGCCGGCGCCGCGGTTTCCGCCGTCCACCACAGCGGTCTGCAGCGCAGCCTCGAGCGCGCCGAACAGCGCGTCCGCGGAGCGGGTCTCGGCGGCGGTGCGCGCGACGAACTGGCGGGTGCGCGAGAGGTCCTCCACGAACATGGCGAGGGCGCCGAGGAGGAGGACCATCATGCCGACGGCGATGAGGGCTTCGAGGAGGGTGAAGGCGCGGGACACCGATCCCGCAGGGGACTGGCCCCGTCGGGTTGTGCGCGGTGCGGTCGCTGAGACCGGTCCCGCAGGGGACTGGCCCCGTCGGGTTGCGTGAGCGGTGAGGCGTTCGAGAGATTCCATTGGCGCAGGGGACTGGCCCCGTCGCCTTGCGGGGCGGGCGGCATGGCGCCGCCCGTGCCCC
>CAMBSR010000164.1 GCA_945870475.1 Phycisphaera mikurensis NBRC 102666 | reverse complement strand
CGCTGCTGCAGGCGGGGAACGTAGGTCTCCGAGGCGCTTGCCAGGCACTCCCAGCTGACGCGGTAGGGCTTGGCCGCGGTGCCCTCGCCGCGGATCTCGTACTTGCCGTCGGCGTAGAGGAGCATCTCGCCGGTCTTCTCGTCCTTGCGTGGGACGATGTTGCCGGCGATGACCTTCGCTTCCTTGACCGGATGGTCGAGGCCGAGGTTCACGGCATCGGCGGACCGGACCACGGGTACGGAAGGTGCAGGCGCGGGCTCCGCTGCGGGCGGAGTCGGTACGGCGGGCTGCGCGGGCGCGCTGGTTGCCGCGGGGGCAGTGGGCGCGGCCGGTGCCGGCGCGGCCTCTCCCTGCATGACGGCCGCCGGCGCCACGGCGGGCTTCGCGGGCGGACCCGAGAGCACCAGGTACAGCGCCCCTGCCGCAAGCAGGATTCCGACAAACCAGACGATGCGCACGGTGCTCAAGTGGTGTGCCTCATGCTGCGGGGCGGAGGTTGTCCGCCACGGGAACCTGGTACGCGCGCCACGCGGGCAGGATGCCGGCGAGCGCGCCGAGGGCCACGGCGCCGCCGAGGACGATGATGGTGCTGCGCGGGTCGAGCGACGGATCGATGACCAGCCCGATGGAGGCCTTCAGCCACGCGCTCGCGGCGATGCCGCCGAAGAGCGCAAGGGCCACGCCTGCCGCGGCGCCCGCCATGGTGATCATCAGGCTCTCGGTGAGCACCAGGCCGAACACGCGCCCGCGGCTTGCGCCGAGGACGCGAAGCACCGCGATCTGCCGGGTGCGCGCCGCCATCGAGTTGTAGAGGGCCAGCATGGTGCTGATCGCGCTCGAGAAGAGCACCACCACCGCCATGCCGATGAAGATCCCGTCCACGTTCGAGACGATCTCGAAGAGCTTCTCGATCTGCTGCGCCGGCTGCGCCACCACGATGGCGGTGTCGCGGCGAAGCGTGTCGAACTGCTGCTGCATCGCGGCGCTGGCATCGCTGCCCGCGCGCGTGGGAAGGCGCAGCAGGATGCCCGTCACCTTGCGATCCTCTTCGGTCAGGTCGGCGGCGGTGATCTTGCCCTCGATCCCCGCGCGCTCGCGGCGGTCGTAGGCATGGAGGATCCAGCTCGACTCCAGATCCACGAAGAGCGCGCGGTCGTGGGCGCTGCCGGTGGGCTCCAGGATGCCGACCACCTTGAACGGGAATTCGACGTGGACGTGGCCCGCATGTTCATCAGGCTCGCCGCCTTCGCGGCTGGCGCCCGACCCGTGGGTCAGGAACACCTGCTGTCCCATGCGGAGCCCGGAACCCTTTGCGGCGGCGGCACCGAGCACGATCTCGAACGGACGCTCGAAGAATCGCCCGTCGGCCAGCTTCCAGGGCTCGCCGGCCGCGGGCTCGAACTTCGAGAAGAAGTCGGTGCTGGTGGCCATCGTCGGGAAACCGCGATAGCTGTCGCCTTGCTGCGTGGGGATGGCCCACTGGTACGGGAACCCGTTGCGGATCTGCTGGAACTTCGCCCACGCAATGGGCTTGGACGGAGCGTTGGCGTAGAAGATCCCGTTGAGCACCGCCACCAGCGGGCTGGGGTCCGCACTCACCAGGAGGTGCACGTTGCCGCTGCCGCGGTCAAACGCACCGCGCGCGGCGGTGCGCATCCCCAGGAGCACCAGGAGAAGCGCCACGCTGGTGGCCACCATGCCGATGGTGATCCAGGTGGAGAGCGGCCGCGCCCGCAGGCTGCGCATGACGATCTGTCCGTCGGTCAGTGTTCGCGTGCTCACGCTGCACCTCCTGCCAAGAAGGGGTCGATCGATTCGACGCGCGCAAAGCGGGCGCGGAGCGTCGGGTCATGGCTCGTGCAGAGGAGGGCGGCGCCGTCCGCGCGGCATGCCGACTGGATGAGGTCCATGGCGGTGGCGGTGTTCTCGGGGTCGAGGCTCGCGGTGGGTTCGTCCGCCAGCACGAGCGCCGGGCGCGCGGCGAGCGCACGTGCCACTGCCACGCGCTGTTGCTGGCCAACGGAGAGGCGGTCGACCTCGGCCTCCGGATCCGGGATGCCGAGCGTCTGCAGCAACCCGCGCGCACGCGCCTCGTGCTCCTTGGGCGCGATGGCGCTGAACATCAGCCCGGCCAGCACGTTCTCGAGCGCCGTGAACCCGTGCAGCAGGTTGAAGGTCTGGAAGATCATCCCGATGGAGCGGCCGCGCGCCTCGTCGCGGGCGGCGCCGCGCAGCTCATCGATCCGGTACCCGGCCACTTCCACGGCGCCCGTGGCGTCGCGCAGGCCGGCCACCACCTGCAGCAGCGTGCTCTTGCCGCGGCCGCTGCCGCCGACCAAGAGAACCTGCTCGCCGGGGGCGATCTCGAAACGGGGAACCGCCAGTGACCAGGAAGCGCCCGGATAGGCAAATCGCAGGTCTCGGATGGAGAGGGCAGTCGCGGTCATGGGGAGGGCAAGTCTATGCGCCCGTCCGTCACGCCACGTCGGCCAAGCCCAGTGCTCCGCCGTAGGAATGCATCAACTTTCGCCGCAGGAGCCGATGCTCCGGCGCGGACAGGTCGGCATCGCGGTCGATCCAGTCCTTGGCATCCCGGCGCGCGAGCCGCAGCAGGTCGAGGTCGGTGGAGAGGTCCGCCACCTTGAAGGGCGGCAGGCCGGCCTGGCGGCTGCCGAAGAGTTCGCCCGGTCCGCGGATCGCCAGGTCGAGCTCGGCGATCTCGAAGCCGTCGTCCGTGCCGCCGATCGCCTCGAGGCGCTTGGTGGCATCGTCGGTGATCGGGTCGCCGATGAAGACGCACAGGCTCTTGCGCGTGCCGCGGCCGACACGCCCGCGCAGCTGGTGGAGCTGGGCCAGGCCGAAGCGGTCCGCGTGCTCCACCACCATGATGGAGGCGTTCGGCACGTCGACGCCCACCTCGATCACCACCGTGGCCACCAGCACGTCGAGCTCCGCACGGCGGAACCGGTCCATGGTGGCTTCGCGCACCTCGCGATCCATCTGCCCATGCACCACGCCCACGCGCAGGCCGGCAAAGACGCCCGCCGCCAGCGTGCGCGCCGTGCCTTCGGCATCCTTCAGCCCGGTGGCGCTCTCTTCCACCGCAGGCACCACCACGTAGCACTGCTCGCCGCCGTCGATGCGCGAGCGCACGAACTTGTAGACGTCCGCTTCCTTGTCGCGGCCCACCACGCGGGTGGTGATCGGCTGCCGGCCCGCGGGGCGCGAACGGATCACCGAGACGTCGAGGTCACCGAAGACGGTGAGCGAAAGCGTGCGCGGGATCGGCGTGGCGGTCATCACCAGGATGTGCGGCACTTCGCCGGTGGCCGCGGCCACCTTGCTGCGCATGGCGGCGCGCTGCTCGACGCCGAAGCGGTGCTGCTCGTCGATCACGGCAAGCGAGAGGTTTCGGAACACCGCGCCATCAAGAAGGAGCGCATGCGTTCCCACCGCGATCTGGCTCTCGCCCGAGGCAAGCCGCGCAAGCGCCGCGCGCCGTGCCGCGGCGGTGAGGCTGCCGGTCAGCAGCTCGACGCGTACGTCGCTTCCGGCCAGGAAACGCCCGATCGACACGCCGTGCTGCTCGGCCAGGAGTTCGGTGGGCGCCACGATCGCCGCCTGCCCGCCCGCTGCCACCGCGGCCAGCATCCCGTAGAGCGCCACCGCCGTCTTGCCGCTGCCCACGTCGCCCTGCAGCAGGCGGTTCATCGGAATGGTGCCAGCGAGGTCCGCGGCAATCTCGCCGCACGCCCGAGTCTGCTCGTCGGTGAAGGCGAACGGGAAGCGCGCCCGGATGCGCGCGTCGATCGCCTCGGTCATGGCGATGGCCGGCGCGCGTGCGCCCTCGCGCATCTGCCGCTTTTTCATCATGACGCCGAGCTGCAGGAGGAGCAGCTCCTCGAACGCGAGCCGCCGCCGCGCCTCGCGCTGCTCGTCGACGCTCGCGGGCGCATGCATCCGCCGATAGCACTCCGAGAGCGGAGGCAGGGCGCGCGACGCCCGGTATTCCGCGGGAAGCGGGTCCTCCACGGACGGCATGAGCGGCGCCAGCACCGCCGTCACCGCGCGCTCGATCTGGCTCGAGAGGAGCTCCTCGCTCGCGGGATAGATCGGCCGCAGGCGCTCGCTGCGCGGCGCGGCTTCCACCGGGCCTTCCGGCTCCCACTTGGGGTTTGCCAGCTCCAGGTACTTGCCGCGCAGCTTGGCCTGCCCCTGAATGATGCCGCGTGCCCCGGGGTGGAGCTTCTGCCGCATCCAGGGGGCGTTGAACCAGACAGCGCGCACGGTGCCGGTGTCGTCCTCGAAGGTGGCCTCGGTCCGGGGCTTCGGTCGCGGGATGTGCCGCACCGACGCCACCTCCACCCGCAGCGCGCCCACCGGCGATTCGCCGCGCTCGCAGAGGTCGGTCAGGTCCGCAACGGTCCGTTCGCCGCGGTCATGCTCGTAGCGCATCGGGAAGTGCCGGAGCAGGTCGCCCGCGGTGGCGATCCCCAGGTGCCGGAATGCCGGACCCGTCCGCGGCCCGATGCCGGGCAGCGCCTCGATCGGCGTCGATGGACGAAGTTCCGCGTGCTGCATGATGCTCCCTGCGCGGGCGTATCGTAGCCATCGTGGCACGGCGACCCTTCGATCCATCGCTTGCGCGCGGCGGCCTGTTCGATGCCCCGGGCGAATCGGCACCGCTCTCGGTGACGCAGGCGTCCGAGCGCATCCTGCGCGCAATGGAAGGGATCGGCCGCGTTCGCGTGGTGGGCGAGGTCTCGAACTTCAGCAGCCCGCGCCACTGGTACTTCACGCTGAAGGATGATGACAGCCAGATCGGCTGCGTCATGTGGGCGTCGCGCACGTCGTCGGTGGGCTTCGTGCCCGCCACCGGCATGGAGGTGATCGTCACCGGCACCATCACGCACTACGGCAAGGGCGGCCGCACGCAGATCGACGTCCAGTCCATGGAACGCCGCGGCGAGGGCCTGCTGCAGGCGCGCTACGAGGCGCTGCGCCGTGAGCTTGACGAGAAGGGCTGGTTCCGCGCCGAACGCCGTCGCCCGCTGCCTGCCTTCCCGCGCCGTGTGGCGGTGATCACCAGCTTCCAGGCGGACGCGCTCCAGGACGTCCTGAAGACCGCGCGGATCCGCGCGCCGTTCGTCGACATCCTCGGGGTGG
>CAMBSR010000163.1 GCA_945870475.1 Phycisphaera mikurensis NBRC 102666 | reverse complement strand
GGCGCGGAGTTCGCCATGCCCACCGCCGCCATCGTCACCATCGACGAGGTGGTCGAGCACCTGGGCGCCCGCCTCACCGATGCCGACCGCGCGCGGATCACCGCGTACCGGGCGCAGTACGGCGCGCACGGCGCGTGAACGCGTGACGCTTGGCGTGAAATCCAAGCAAACGGGGCAATAACCCCGGGTACTTTCGCACTCCGGTGATCGGTTCCGGCGGCGCTTTACGCCCATGGGCGTGCAGGCAATCACATGCACACCACTCTCCATTCCACCAGCCGTTTCGGAATCCTCGCCTCCCTCACCCTCGCGCTCGCCGCCGCCTCCGGCGCGACCGCCGGCGTCTACACCACCACGTACACGCTCACCACGCCCTACACGCTGACCACGCCCTCCGCCACGCAGGTGGTCGTCGACTGGTCCACCAACGCCACCAGCGGCCTCATCAACGAGACCAACCTCACCAACTGGACCATTCGCCTCGTCGACGGCGCCACCGACATCTACACCGACAACGTCATCACTGGCGGATCCGTGCAGTCGATCGGCGGCGTCAGCCGCACCATCAGCAGCGTGATGTTCAACTTCAACCTCGACACGCTCACCGTGGGCGAGTTCGACAACATGCTGACGGGCTCCGCGCTCAGCGCCGCCACCGGCACTGCGTTCAACATCTACAGCTACTTCAACGGCAACCCGCCGCCGTATTCGCCGCTCGGCATGTGGTCCAACGGCGACGAATCCACGCGCCAGCTCCCGGGCTTCTCGTCCGTGGTCACCACGCCCGCACCGGGCGTGCTTGCCATCGCCGGCCTGGCTGGGCTTGCGGGCCGCCGTCGCCGCGGTTGACCGCGAACGCGCATCCACGCGCGATCAGACGCCTGCATGGCACAAAAAGAACGACAGGAGGCGCATGGCCTCCTGTCGTCGGGTGTCTGGTGAATTGCGAAGCGTGCGTCAGCGGCGGCGACGGCTGCCGACCAACCCTGCCACGCCGAGGAGCGCCACCGCGCCGGGCGCAGGCACGCCGAAGTACAGGTTGTCGACGCTCGGATACACCGCAGCGGCTCCAACCGCATTCTCGACGTTGATCGTCAGGCTGGCGATGGTTGCTGCCGTGGTGGAACGGAAACCGGTGAAGCTGGCCGGTGAAGAGGTCTCGCCCTCGTAGCTGGTGCCGTCGCTCAGCAGCACGCTGAAGAAGACCGCGGCATTGGCGAACTCCGCGTCGACGCCGAAGAAGTTGCCACCCACCGCGCGCACGCCGGGAGTGAAATTGAAGGTGAGTGGATCGGGAAATTCGGTCGAGAACACGCCGTCCTGCACATAGAGCCCGCCGTCGGCGAATGCGCTCCAGTTGACGCTCGCCGTGGACCCGGTGAACGGCGCCGGCCGGTAGCCATCCGCGATCGCGTTGAAAGTCTCGGTCTCGACCACGAGGCCATCGGTGGCGACGCGGGCGTTCCAGAGGGACTGGTTCGTGTAGACGACAATGCCAGCGCTCGCGGAAGACGCAACAAGGGCCGAAGCCACAAGGGCGACAGCGGAAAGAGACTTCATGTGGGGAACTCGAAAGCGGGAAAGGGAACCGCCAGGGGAGGCTGCCGCTGCAGAGAGGGAATCCGCGGCAGATCCTGACTCGTGCACCATGGCACCGTTCGGCATCAACGCAAGCATCAGTGCCACTTTCTCACGAATTTTTCGGCACGCAACGGAGGTGGAGGTTTCTTGCGACCAGCAGATTCATGGTGAATGATTCCCCGAAGGCGACACCGCGCGAGAAGACAACATTCCCGCGTACGGTAGATAGTTATTGGACAAATCGCGCCTGCCCACTCGCCCCGCTCACTCCGCCGGGTACTCGGTCACCTGCCCCACGCGGTTGCCGGGGGCGACGATCACCACGCGCGGCCGGTGCACGGCCAGCTCGGTGTCGGAGAGCATGCAGAAGCTCATCACGATCAGCTTGTGGCCGATGCCGGAAAGCCGGGCGCAGGCGCCGTTCACGCCGATCACGCCCGAGCCGCGCTCGCCGGGAATGACGTACGTCTCGAAGCGCGCCGCGCTGTCGCAGTCGGCCACGAGCACCTTCTCGTTCGGGCGCATCCCGCTCGCGTCGAGCAGGTCGCGGTCGATCGTGATCGACCCCACGTAGTCGGCGTCGCAGTACGTGACCGTGGCGTGGTGGAGCTTGGCGTGGAGGGCGTGGCGCAGCATCTCGGGCCCGGCATGGTAGCGGCCCGGAAGCCAGCTGCCACCCGCCCCCGCCGCTCAGCGCGAAAGCCCGTAGAACTTCCGCGCGTTCTCGATGAGGATCCGGAACTCGTCCTCGTTGGGCATGTCCATGCCGGCGCCCTCGATGAACGTGCCGCCCACCACGCCCACGTCGGCAGCGCCGGTGTCCGGCAGGTGCTTGGGGAACTGGTAGAAGGACCGCTTCACCTTCATGCCGGAGGCCGTCTTCCCCTCGCCGAAGTAGACGAGGATCATGTGCCGGAGCTTCGCGGGGTCCTGGTCCTTGAGCATGATGAGGTGCCCCTGGACAGGCACCATCGCGGCGTCGCCGTTCAGCGCGCCCGCGCCCAGGCCGGCGCAGTCGACGATGAAGCGCGTCTCCACGTCCGAGAGGCGCTGCACCTTCCGCTGCACGAACTTCACGCGCGGCTTCAGCCAGTCGGTGAGCGACTGCATCATGACCGCCGTGTCCATGAAGATGCCGTCGTCGTACGCCACCATGCGGCGCGTGGTGCCGGTGCCGAAGTCGAGGATCACGTCCTTGGCCGGCTTCATCACCTTGCCCACGTAGGCCTCCAGGCCCGATTCCTTGCGATCGTCGAAGTAGGCGGGCACGATCACGGCGCCCGTCTTGAAGTGTGGATGCTCCCCGCGCGCCACCTGCGCGTAGAAGCGGTACGCATCGAGCCCGATGCGCTCGATGACGGACTGCATGGCCGGGTCGTTGTCCATGGAGACCGGCGCCAGCAGGCCGCCCGCGTTGTGCGAGGTCAGGCCGTCGAAGCGCTCCGCCATGACGGTGATGTTCGTGTAGCCCTTCTGGCAGAGGTCGTACGCCGTGAAGAGGCCGATGACGCCCGCGCCGATCACCGTGATGGGCGTGTCCGTGCGCAGGTCCTTGGCAAGCGGCGAGGCGATCAGCAGGCCATCCACGTACTCGGCGCTGCCAGGCGCCAGCGTCCACCCGCTGCCGCCGTGCCCGTAGTCGTGCGCCACCACCTTGTCGCCCACCTGCTCGACGCAGAGGCGCGGCGCGCCGTGGCGCATCGGCCGCTCGCAGAGGATGCGCTTGCCAAGGTGCGCGTCCGAGAGGTCCGGCGGCTCCACGCGTCGCACTTCCAGCGCGGCGGTAGCGGTGGTGGATACGGTCTGCGCGCACCCGGCGGGCGCGAACAGGCATGCGGCGGACGAGAGCGAGACGATGATCAGTGACTTCAGCATGTGCGGGGTTCCTGCGGAGGCTGCCAGCCCCCTCGCGGCGAGCGCGGATGCTACGGACGCAACGACCGCAGTGAATGCACCGTGAGCGACGCCGGCATGTGCGAGTTCGCCGGGTCGGCAAACCGGGACCAGGCCGCAGTTCCGGACAATCAAAGCCCCTCGGCGTACATGCGCGGAGGAGCTTGTCACATGCACGCCAAGCCTAGAAACCACCCAATCCGGTCACGTGCTCCCGCGCCCACCGCCGGCGCGCGCGCCGGATGAGGGCGAGTCTGCCGAAATAGATCCCCGCGGCGGCGCAGATGGCGGTCGCGCTGGCGATGACCACGACGGCGGCCAACGACGACGTGCCGGCACGCATGAGAGCGGCCACGGACACCGGCACCAAGGCCAGCACCACGCACCCCACGACCACCGAGCCAAGGAAACGAATCCGCGCGACGCGGCCGACGAGCGGCAGCTGCGGCAGGCTGCGGTATCCGCCACCGGCACGCAGCCCGAGCGACGTCTCCAGGTTTGCCGCCAGCACCGACGCGGAAGCGCCAAGTCCGCCGCCATCGCCCATGGCATCGAGCGTGTAGATCGAGGTCGGCACGAGGTCGACGACCAAACCCTGCGCATCCATCTTCCATTCCCATGCAGTGAGGCCGGCCGCGCCGCGGACGGACCGGCTCCAGATACCGGACCACACCTCGGCCGTGACCCAATCGCCGGTGACGCGGTGGATCCGTGACGCAGGGATGACCGTGCGCCTCGACGGCACGAGGAGCGCGTTGCGGTCGATGCACTCGAGCCCGGCACTCGACACCACCCAGCGGATCTGGCGCCCAGCGTACCCCGCGCGCGCCGTGGTCGCGGCCTGCCGTCGGCGCAGCCACAGCTTCCGACCGAGGATGATCGCGTTACAGCCCATGAACACCGCAACGAACGCGACCATGACGTTCGGGAAGGCGGTACGCAGTCCGAGGAGCGCGCAGAACGCCAAGTACGTGGCGAAGACGGCATTCCCCACGCAGGCCGCAATGTCGAAGCGCGTGTTCGGTGCAAGATTGTCGGGATGCGTCGATCCCTCGACGATCCGCCCGCCCGCGGCCACGGCCACGCCGCACTCCGGGCACGCGATGTCCTCGGCGAACTCCCCGCCCCGCTCGGCAGGGACGCCGGGCAGCGCCGCCAGGTCGTAATCACAGACCGGGCAATACGGAGCGCGCGATGGATTGGACCGGGAGGAACGGGACATGGGCTTCGTGCTCACGTTCGAACGCACCGTCGGCGCGATGGTTCGGAATTCCCAAAACATAGCAGGTGCGACGTGCAAAGGCCACTGCACGGGCGGCTGGCCGTTCCCTTTCCTCGCGACGAGCCGGGCCGGACCTCGCTGTGCATTTCTGCATCTCCCCGGGATCCCGATGCCATCACCGGTATAAAGTGACGCAGCGCACATGCAACCAACCCGCCACCATCCTGCCGATGATCGCTGCGACCCGGCCATGCTCGCCGTGCTGCGGTCGCAGACACCCGGGGCGCGGCTTGCGTCGCTCGATGCCATGTGGCGTTCGGCGGTCACGCTTGTTCGCGCCGGCGTGAAGGCCCAGCACCCGGACTGGCCCGAGGAACTGCTTGCCACGGAGACCGCGCGTCGGATGGCAAGCCGACACGGTTCGGAAGTGCACAGCTGATGGAACCAACCGAACTCCTGCGCCTCGTCGGGGAGCAGCTCGACCGGATCGGCTGCAGGCGATTCACCACCGGT
>CAMBSR010000162.1 GCA_945870475.1 Phycisphaera mikurensis NBRC 102666 | reverse complement strand
TACGGCGCCAGGAAGAGCGTTTTCCACATGGCGTCGTTGCCGTCGGCGATCTTGCCGGTCTTCATCTCGGCGGCCTTCTCGACGGCCTTCCGCAGGAGCGTGCCCACGATGTAGACCATCGAGTGGTCCGCGCTCTGGCGCGTCTTGGGGTCGCGCTTGGCGGGGTCGCCGATGATGCCGAACGCGGGCTCGTAGGCCACGATCTTGATGCCCTTGATGAGCGCGGGGTTCTCGAGGATCTCCGGGTGCTTGCGCATCAGGTCGATCATGCCCTGGAGTGCGCCGGCCGACTGGTGCTCGTAGAGGCCCAGCTTGAAGTGCATGCCCATCACGGCGAAGTCGTCGCCCGAGGTGGAGAGCTCCAGCGGGAACGGGCTGTCACCCTGGGTCTTCTCGAACTGGCGGAACATGCTCTCCGGGTTGCGGAAGATGTCCTTCGGGCCCACGAAGCCGCGCATCGAGCGCATCATGCTGAGGACGGCCACTTCGGTGCTGATGGCGGCGCTGGCGCCCTTACTGTCGGAGAGCTGCTTGCCCGCGCGGATGGCGCGCCACGGGATGTAGTGGGCCACCACCATGCCGATGGCGCTCTCGATCTGCTCGGGCGTCGCGCCCATCATGGCGCCCCAGGTGGCGGCGCTCGCGATGGCGCCGTGCACCACGTGGTCGATCTTGTAGGTCTTCAGGCTGAACACCTCGGCGAGGCGGCCGCGGATCTCGTCCGAGAGCATCATGCCCTTGAGGGCCCAGGCGCCGTCCTTGCCCTTCATCTGCGCGGCGGCGATGGCCACGGGGTAGAAGTCGTTGTGGCCGAACTCGCCGGCCGTGAAACCGCGCTCTTTGCGGAAGCCGAAGTTGGTGCCGTTCGAGTCCCACTCGCGGACCGCGCTGCTGTTGGCCACGATGGCCTTCTCCGGGGCCACCTTCACGGTGCTGCCGAAGAAGGGCACGCCGTTCGCCTTCGGGTACTCGAGGGCTTCCTCACGGAGCAGGCAGGGCGCGTTGGTGCCGAGGGCCACGGCGCTGATGCCGCAGAGCACGCTGTCGGTGTGGAAGAGCTTGGTGCGCTCCTCGACCAGTGCCGAGGGGGAGGCGCTCTGCATGAACTCGCAGGCGAACTTGCCGATCTCGAGGGCCTGGTTGACGTTGGGCTTCAGTTCGATGCTCATCGGGGGGTTCCTTGCTCGGGGCGTCTGTGTGGATCGGTGTGCCGGGGCCCGGCGGCCATCGGGGCGGCTGCGGGGGGGCGACAGTGTAGGGCGGGGCGGGCGGCCGTTCGGACGCGCCGGAGGCTGCCGTGCTACATTCGCCGGACGATGGCGAACGTGATCTGCATGAAATGGGGCACGAAGTACGGCCCCGAGTACGTGAACAGGCTGGCGTCCATGGTGGGTCGCCACCTGAAGCGCCCGCACCGCTTCGTCTGCATGACCGACGACGCCACGGGCCTCTCCCCCGGGATCGACGCCCGCCCCCTGCCGGACTTCGACGATCCGGGTGGCCCCGAGCGCGGCTGGCGCAAGATCTCCACGTTCCGCAAGCCGCTCTTCGACCTGGCCGGGCCGACGCTCTTCATCGACCTCGACGTGGTGATCGTGGGCGGGCTCGACCCGTTCTTCGAGTATCCCGGCAAGTTCTGCATCATCAAGGACTGGAAGCGCCCGTGGCGCCCCACCGGCAACTCATCCGTCTACCGCTTCGAGGCGGGGGCGCATCCGGAGCTCTTGGAGAAGTTTCTGCGCGAAGCCGCGCAGATCCGCCGCGAGGTGAGGAACGAGCAGGAGTACATCTCCCGCGAACTCTTCCGTGCCGGCGCGCTGAGCTACTGGCCCAAGGAGTGGTGCGCGTCGTTCAAGTACGACTGCATGGCCGGCTTCCCGATGAACCGGTTCCGTGCGCCGCACCTGCCGGAGGGCGCGCGCATCGTGGTGTTCCACGGTCACCCCAACCCGCCGGACGCGATCGCGGGCAACAGCATCAAGTTTCTGCGGCATGTGCTGCCGACGCCGTGGGTGGCGGAGCATTGGAAGTAGGGCGAGGGCTCTAAATAGGTGCCGTGTTAATGCGGCACCCATTTCCGCCAGCTGACGAGTTTGGCTCCCGGGACACGAAGAAATAGGTGCCGCATTAACACGGCACCTATTTAGCGTCACCTACTTCAGCAGCGCGTCCAGCAGCTCCACCACGCCCTTGCCTTCGGTGGCAATGGTCTCGAGGATCGGGCGGCCGCTTGCCACGTCGAGCAGCTCGCGCACCAGCTTCGCCTCGCCGGCGTGGTCGGCCTTGTTGGCGACGAACAGGTCCGCGATCTCCAGGATGCCGGCCTTGTCCATCTGCACCGAGTCGCCCATGCCCGGCACCACCACCACGGCGGTGCGGTCCACGTGCTGGCGGATGGCCACGTCGTTCTGGCCCGCGCCCACGGTCTCGATGATCAGCGTGTCGAAGCCCGCCGCGCCGATCAGGCCGATGATGTCCGGCAGGCTGCGGTAGTCCTCGCCCACGATCGCGAGCGAGCGGTAGAAGACCTTGTCGTCCACCGCGTTGAAGTCGACGCGCAGGCGATCGCCCAGGAGCGCACCGCCGGTGATCGGGCTCATCGGGTCGAACGCCACGACCGCGATGCGCTGTCCGCGGCGCACGGCCTCGTTGGCCATCGCGGCCACCAGCGTGCTCTTGCCTGCGCCGGGTGAGCCGGTGATGCCCACCACGCGCGTGGGGCGCTTCTTCATAGCGCTCTCCGGCAGCGTGCCCGCGTGTGCCATCGAGATCTGGCGCGCAAGCACCGCCTCGCGCACGCCGGACGTGAGCGCCGCATACGGCTTCACCGTCGCGCGCACGCTGTCCACGATCTCGTCCATGCTCGTGCCGGTGTGGTAGATCCGCGCCACGCCCGAATCGAGGAGCGTCTGCACGTCCGACTGCGGGATGATGCCGCCGACGTTCACCGGGATGTCCGGGCGCCCGATCGCCTTCAGCTCGGTCAGGAGCCGCGGCACCAGCACCAGGTGCGAGTTGCTCATCATCGACGCGGCCACGCAGTCCACGTCCTCGTCGCGCGCGCCGATCGCCAGGCTCCGCGGCGTCTGCCACAGGCCGCTGTAGACCACGTGGATGCCGGCATCGCGCATGACGCGCGCGATGAGCTTCACGCCGCGGTCATGGCCGTCGAGGCCCATCTTCCCGAGCAGCACACGCGGGCGGTGCGGGAGGTCGCCGCAGCGGTCCTGCTTCGGAATGGAGGTGGTCGGTTCGGCGGTGGAGCGCATGGTTCAGGCTCCTGCGTTGCTCTTGGTGTCGCCTGCGGCGGACGCGGCATCCGCCGCCTCCTGCTCGCGGATGCGCTTCAGGTCGCGCGCATCGGGGGTCCAGTCATCCGGGTAGAACCGCGTGGCGATGGCGCCCACGATCTTGTCCATGCCGCGGTACTTGTAGTCGTCGAGCGCGATGCGCTTGCCGTCCGTGGTCACGACGGTCGCAATGGACTTCGACATCCACTTGCTCATGTCGATGTCGGCAATGTGGTCTGCTGCGACTCGGATCGTGCCGGCCTGCAGCGTGCCATCGTCTTCCATTCGGAAACGCACACGGGCTGCCGCCAGCCACTGCCAGAGGAACCACGGGACGCCCAGCACGCCGCAGCCGATCACGTACAGCCACATCTGGACGGGGCGGTCGTAGGCAGCCGGGGCCACGGGCTTGCCCTTGTCAACGGTGGCCTTTGCAGCCTCGTACGCCTTGACGTCGTCTGCCGAGAGCTGCTGTGCTCCGCCCGGTGCCGTTGCGTTGGCGCGTGCCTTGGCTTCCAGTTCCTCGGCCTTGGTGGCGGCGGCCTCGTAGCGGGCAACCTCTTCCTCCTTGCGGGGGATGGTCACCCAGTAGTCGTAGGCACCCCAGAGGCCAAGCACCGCGCAGATCACCGCATACAGGATGTTCCACCACTTCTGGCGGGGCTGAAGCGTCGTCTCGATAGGCATCACGCGAGTGTATCCGTGGGGAAGGGCGCTCAGGGAAGCGAACGCCGTCCAGGGGCTCAGGAACGCGGCGCGGGGGCCGGGGCAGATGCCGCACCCGGTGCCGGTGCGGAGGCGGCCGCGGGTGCCGCTGCGGGCGCAGGCGCCGCTGCCTTCGGTGCAGGCGTCGCCCCCGGAGCCGGAGCCGGGCTCGCGGCCGCGGGAGCCGCCGGCACTGCCGGGCGAATTGCCGGTGTTGCACTTGCCGGGGTCGCAGCAGGTGCCGTGGTCTGGGCTGCCGCGGTACCGGGAACCGCGCTCGCCGCCGGCATGCCGGAGATCACGTCGAAGATCCTCACGGCCTTCCAGCCGTCCCGCCAGCGATCGACCATGGCCATGTGCCGCGGATCGTCCACGTAGGCGCGGTATTCGGCCTCGGTGCGGAAGCCGACGTAGATGCCGACGTCATAGTCGCCCGACACATTGGTGCGGCCGGTCACGAACGGAACACCGCAGGAATAGCCGGAAACACCCCTGATGGCCGGGAGCACCTGGTCGCAGTCGGCAATCAGCTCGGCCGTGCGGGTCGGGTCCTTGAGCTGCACGAGCACCACGTGGGTGATGGGAGCGGTGTCGAGGTCGGCCTTGCGCGCAAGGGACTGCGCTTCCGGAGTGCTGGCGCAGCCGACGAAGGCGATGCCGAGCGCCGTGCAGGCGAGCATGGTTCGAACGACGTGTGCTGCGTGTTGCATGGATCCCAAGTGTAGGCATCCCCCGGGCGCACACCGCGCCGCGTGCACGAATGTCCCCGCAAAACAACATCCCCTTGCCGCGGGGGTGGGCATGCCACGGCAGGGGGGGAGGAACGACGGTCCGCTTGCGCGAGCCGTCATTGAGAAGTGACGCGATGGGGCGAGGCGTTGGGCGCAGGTCTCCCTTCCGGGTCCGCCGTGCCGGCGGGCGCCGAGGCGCACCGCAGACATGGCAGATAGGGGGCATCCGTTCCCAGGAGAGGGGGCCGAAGTGCGCGTGTGTCCGTGCTCATCCGGCCATGCAAGGAGGGTCCATCCACTCGCTGACCGAAACACCGTCACGCTCTCGCCCGCATCGCGTCGTTTGTCGCGCCGTGCACGGGTCGGAGTCCGTGCGCCGGCGCATGTACTGGCATGAGACCGTCCTTTCAGGAGGCCTCGCCGTCGTGCGACGCGGCCGTGCGTCGCCCGATGCGTGTTTCGGGGGGAAGCCTGCCGTGGGGGG
>CAMBSR010000161.1 GCA_945870475.1 Phycisphaera mikurensis NBRC 102666 | reverse complement strand
GGAACCGCTGCCACCCGACGCCTTCGCGTGTGCACCACCGCGACCGTGCGCGGGGCTGTTGCTCTTCTTCTGGGCCGGCGCGCCGCCGCGGCCGCCGCGATGGCCACCACCACCACCGCCCGCGCGTCCGCCACGTCCGCCGCGCGGCTGCTCGCGACGCGGCTCCGAGTCCTCGCCCGGGTCCGACAGCTTGCTCAGCGCCTGCAGTCCGTCCGGCAGCGTGGCCACCGGGACCGGCTTCGCCATCAGCTTCTCGATGGCCTTCAGGTGGCTGCGCTCCGCAGGCTCGCAGAACGCGATGGCGATGCCCGTGGCGCCCGCGCGGCCGGTGCGGCCGATGCGGTGCACGTAGCTCTCGGGGTCGATCGGGATGTCGTAGTTGATGACGTGGCTGACGTTGTCGACGTCGATGCCGCGCGCGGCCACGTCGGTGGCCACCAGCACGCGGATCTTGCCGGACTTGAACGCATCGAGCGCGCGCTGGCGCTGGCTCTGGTTCTTGTTGCCGTGGATCGCGGCTGCCTCCACCTGCGCGCGCACCAGGCGCTTCATCACGCGGTCGGCACCGTGCTTGGTGCGGGTGAAGACCAGCACGCTCCGCATGTCGTCGCCTTCCAGCAGTCGCTCCAGGAGCGGCTGCTTCATCTCGCGCGAGACGTGGTGGACGCGCTGCTCGATCTTCGGGGCCGCGCTCGCCACCGGCGCCACTTCCACGCGCACCGGGTCCGTCAGGAGCGAATCCGCGAGGTGGCGGATCTCCTTCGGCATGGTGGCCGAGAAGAGCATGGTCTGGCGCTTCTTCGACACCATGGACGCAATGGTGCGGATCGGCTTGATGAAGCCCATGTCGAGCATCCGGTCGGCTTCGTCGAGCACCAGGATGTGGACGTCTGAGAGGTTGCAGTGGCGCTGCTGGATCAGGTCGAGCAGGCGGCCGGGCGTGGCCACCACGATGTCGACGCCGCCGCGAAGCGCGTTCACCTGCGCGTTCTGCCCGACGCCGCCGTAGATCACCGCGGTGCGCACGGACGCGTGGCGGCCGTACACGGCGATGCTCTCGGCGATCTGCACGGCCAGCTCGCGCGTCGGCGCCAGCACCAGGGCGTGCGGCTTGCCCGGCACGCGCGCGCGCTTCGGGGCGTGCGCCGCGTCGGCGCCGATCTCGCCGGAGGACTGGAGGCGCTGGATGAGGGGCAGGGTGAATGCCGCGGTCTTGCCGGTACCGGTCTGCGCGGAACCCAGGATGTCGCGCCCTTCCAGTGCCGGCGGGATCGCCTTGGCCTGGATCGGGGTGGGGGTTTCGTAGCCCTCCTCGGCAAGTGCACGGAGGAGCGGGGCTGCGAGACGAAGTGATTTGAATGCCATGAAGGGAAGGAAGATACGCGCGATGGCGTGACATCGCCTCATGCCCGTGAGCAAAGCGGACGCACATGCCCTCCGAAGGGCCATTTGGGGCTCCTCAGCGGCATTTTCTGAATCCGCCGCAAACTTCTCCGGAGGCAACTTCGCGAATTAATCCCGGCGTTTCCCGCCGGGCACGCGCCTTGCCCCGCTACGCTTCCACACCATGACGGTACTCGACCCGCGGAAGGCCCCGAAGTTCTCCAAGCACGCGCACGCGCATGACTCCCACGCCGATGCGTATCACAGCGACGACGACCACGAGGTCGATGCGCACCACCACCATCACCACGGCCCGGCGCACGAAGGCAAGGTGACCACCAAGGTGAAGGTCCTGACGCTCATTGCGGTCGTGCTGCCGCCCGTTGCGCTCGCCATCGCCATCTATTACTCGTGGGGCGGCTACTTCTCCTGGACCGACATGGCGATGCTCGTCGTCGGCTACTTCATGACCTCGATGGGCATCACCATCGGCTACCACCGCCTGTACACGCACAAGTCGTTCGAGGCCTCCGCTCCGGTGGCCTGGGTCTCCGCGGTCTGCGGTTCGATGGCCGTGCAGGGCCCGCTCCTCTGGTGGGTGACCACGCACCGTCGTCACCACCAGTATTCCGACCACGAGCTCGATCCGCATTCCCCGCACGCGGGCCGTCAGCCCGGCGTCCTGGGCTGGATCCGCAGCTTCGGCCACGCGCACATCGGCTGGCTCTTCAGCGACAACGACATCGCCTCGAGCGTCGCCAAGTACGCGCCGGACGTTGCCGCCGACAAGCGCGCGCAGCTCATCAGCAAGCTCTTTCCGCTCTGGGTGCTCCTCGGCTTCGCCGTACCGGCCCTCATCGGCGGCTTGGTCTCGCAGTCCTGGATGGGCGCCTTCCTCGGCTTCCTTTGGGGCGGCGTGGTCCGCATGTTCCTGGTGCATCACGCCACCTGGAGCGTGAACTCCGTGTGCCACATCTGGGGCTCGCAGACCTACCGCTCGGGCGACCACAGCCGCAACAACCCGGTGATGGGCATCCTCGCCATGGGTGAGGGCTGGCACAACAACCATCACGCGTTCCCCGCGAGCGCGCGCCACGGCCTGCGCTGGTACCAGTTCGACCTCAGCTGGATCACCATCCGCACGCTCGGTGCAGTGGGCCTCGTCACGCGCATCCGCCTCCCCGGGGCGGAACGCATGAAGGCCAAGCAGATCTCCGCCGCCTGAACGCGGTGAATCGGCACTGCTGGCACGCGCCGGAGGCGCTTCCTGACCGCCGCCTGCACGGCTCCGTGAAATGACCCACCAGGCGTCCGAGACCGGTGCATCCGCCGATCCCGCAAGCGGCGTCGGTCCAATCCGCGAATTCTGGACGCTCGCGTGGCCCACCGTGGTCACGATGCTGTCCTACACCGTGATGCAGTTCGTGGACGCGGTGCTGGTGGCGCAGGTGGGCCCGGTGGAGGTGGCCGCGCAGGGCAACGGCGGCGTCTGGAGCTGGGCGGTGATCTTCTCGCTGGTCGGCGTGCTGAGCGTGGTCAACACGTTCGTCAGCCAGGCGATGGGTGCGCACCGTCCGCACGAGGTGGCGCGCTACGGATGGGCCGGGCTCTGGCTCGGCGTGATGGCGTGGGCCGTGGTGCTGGTGCCCGTGGGCCTCGTCATGCCGAAGCTCTTTGGCCTCATGGGCCACTCCGCGCACATCACCGAGCTCGAGAGCGACTACGCGCAGGTCCTCGTCTTCGGCGGCGTGGTGGTGATCGTCGGCAAGGCGATGAGCAACTTCTTCTTCGGCATCCAGCGGCCGGGCGTGATCACGGTCTCGGCGATCGCCGGCAACGTGGTGAACCTCCTCGTGAGCTACGCGTTGGTGTTCGGCCGGCTCGGCGTCCCGAAGCTCGGACTGCCGGGCATCCCCGGCATCGCACCGATGGGCGTGGTCGGCTCCGCGCTCGGCACCGTGGCAGGCACGACCGTCGAGGCGTCGATCCCGCTGGTGGTGTTCCTGGGCGGCCGGATGGACCGCGAATTCGGCGTGCGCGCGCGCTGGCGCCTCGACGTTGCCGCCATTCGCGACCTGCTGCGCCTGGGCGTGCCCTCCGCGCTGCAGCAGGGCAGCGAGATCATCACCTGGGCCATCTTCATGAGCGTCCTCGTCGGGCACTTCGGCGACGTCGCGCTCGGTGCCGGATGGGCGACGCTCCGCTACATGCACCTCTCGTTCATGCCGGCGGTCGGCTTCGGCATCGCGGTCACGAGCATCGTGGGCCGCAACATCGGGGCGGGCCGGCCGGACATCGCGGTCGCGCGCGCACGCGTTGGCCTCGGCATCACCATGGCGTACATGGGTGCATGCGGCGTCCTGATGCTCGTCTTCCGGGGGCCCATGATCGCGCTCTTCGCCGAGGGCGCCAACACCTCGCCCGAGACCGCCGCACAGGTGGTGGCCACCGGCTCCACGCTCATGGTGGCCGCGGCGTTCTTCCAGGTCTTCGACGCCATGGGCATCGTCCTCCTCGGCGCGCTGCGCGGGGCGGGCGACACGCTCTTCCCCGGCATCGTCACGGTGGTGCTGAGCTGGACGCTGATCGTGGGCGGCGGGTGGGCCCTGGTGGCATTCGCGCCGGGGCTTGGCCCGCTTGGCCCGTGGATCGCGGCCAGCGCGTACATCGTGGCCTTCTCGCTGGTCCTTGCCGTGCGCTGGCACCGTGGCGCCTGGCGCCGCATCCGCGTGCTCGAGACCCCCGAGGAAGAGGCGGCACGCGAGGCCGGGGCAGCCGCGGAAACCTCGTCCCACGCTTGATAACACCGGGTGGGCGCAGCGGCAGCGGGGGTACCGCTACACTCCTCGATCTTGCAGCCGTTTCCGGCCTGCGAGTCTCAACAGGAGCATCGCGCGAAATGTCCACTTCTGGTCTCGACACGGTCATCGGCGGCAGCAACATCGCAAGCGACCCCCAGGGCGCAGCCAACCACTTCAAGAAGGGCCAGGAGCTCGAGAAGGCCGGCGACCGCACCGCGGCCATCACCGAGTACCGCGCCGCGTACGAGCGTGACCAGACCAACGCCGAGCACACGTTCCGCCTCGCGTACCTCCTCGACCTCGTCGGCGAGGAGCACGAGGCCATGCTCCTCTACCAGCGCCTCGCGATGCATTCCGAGCCGCACATCAATGCGCTCGTGAACCTGGCCGTCCTCCACGAGGACCGCGGCGAGATGCACCAGGCCGAGCGCTGCCTCCGCAAGGTGCTCGAGGCCAAGCCGAACCACGCGCGCGCCCGCCTCTTCATGAAGGACGTGTCCGCCAGCAAGGAAGCCCTCTATGACGAAGGCGACCAGCGCGACGAGGCCAAGCGCAAGGCCGAGCTCGACACCCCGGTGACCGACTTCGAGCTGAGCGTGCGCAGCCGCAACTGCCTCAAGAAGATGAACATCCGCACCCTCCGCGATCTCCTCATGATCACGAAGGCGGAGCTCCTCTCCTACAAGAACTTCGGCGAGACCAGCCTGACCGAGATCGAGGCGATGCTCGCCCAGCGCGGCCTGCGCCTCGGCGAGGGCCTCGACCAGGGCTACGTGGCCCGCGCCGCCAAGGACTACATCGACAAGCTCGCCGACCGCGTCGACGCGTCGGTCCTGGGCAAGCCGGTGGCCAGCATGGACCTCTCGGTCCGCGCCCGCCGCGCCCTCCAGCTCCTGGGCGTCCAGTCGGTCGGCGAACTCGCCGCCCGCACGGAAGCCGAGCTCATGGGTGTCAAGAACTTCGGCCAGAACTCGCTCGACGAGATCAAGCGGAAGCTCATCGACATGGGCCTGTCGCTGCGCGAACTCGACTGAT
>CAMBSR010000160.1 GCA_945870475.1 Phycisphaera mikurensis NBRC 102666 | reverse complement strand
GCTTGCTGTGGTCCGCTCCCCGCTTCGGAGCGATCCGCGCCGGCCAACGGCGCGTTCACCGCGGCGGAGGTCCCGGGCACATGGTCGCTGACCGACGACGAGAACGTGACGTTCGACGTGGTGCTCTCGGCCGACGGCACCGCGGTCAGCAACTGGTCGAAGGGACCGCAGGGCGCGAAGGGCGAGGAAGGCCGCTGGGCGCTGAAGGACGGGCGTATCGAGATCGACTACACGGACGGGAGGCACGATGCGATCACCCGCGACCACCGCGGCTGGCTCGTGAAGCAGTCGTATGCGCCGGGTGCGTCGCGCAGCGGCCCGCCCACGAACCACGGCCAGGCGGTGCGCACGCCGGAGGTGCTGGCGCGATGGGTGGGTCTCTACGAGACGCAGTCGCAGGAATCGGCCGGCAAGCAGACGTTCCGCATCGCCATCCAGTCGAGCCACGTGGCGTGGACAGATTTCGGCGCGCCGACGATGGGCAGCTGGTGGGCGGTCGGCGACCGCCTGCACATCCGCTGGGCGGACGGATGGATCGACGAACTCCATGCCGAGGGCAACGCGTGGGCATCGCGCACGTGGCAGGCCGGGACCGTGCTCGACGCGACCGGCACGCCGGTGGGCGGTCCGACCTTCCAGGGGCGTGTCCGCAAGGTGAAGTGAGCGACGGGTGGAGTGAGCGCGGATTTCCGGAGCGATCGAACGCGGTGGCCGATGCGACCTGCGTTCAGCGGCACACGCCCCAGCTGTTGAGCAGGATGCCGAGGTCGGTGCCGTTCACCGCGCCATCTCCGTTGAGGTCCGCGGGGCAGGGATCCGGCTCGCACGGTTGTGCGTCTGGCAGCATGCCGACCCGGAAGCCGCCGAATTGGTTGACGCTTCCCAGCGCCTGGCCATAGGGATCGGTGGAGCCGGTGGCGCTGAGCCAGAGCTGGTACGCGCCGGCGGTGGCGATGCCGCCGTGCACCTGGCGCCAGATGCACTGGCTCAGCGGATTCGGCGCATCGGTTGGCGGAGCCACGACGGTGTCCGTCCATTCCACCACGTTTCCGCCCTGGTCATAGGTGCCCCAGGGCGAGGTGGTGAGGCAGGCGCCGACGTCCGTCAGGTTGCCGGGGTTGCTCGGTGGCGTGCACGCGCCGGTGCTTCCGCTCTGGCAGCCGGACGGGCACCACACTGCGGCGTTCGCATAGTTCGCGAGCGGCCCGTTGCCGGCGTTGGTCACGTTGCCGCAAGCGTCGCAGGTGGCGGCGGTCGGGGGAGTGTCTGTCATGGTGGGGTAGCGCCAGTACTGTCGATCGCCCGCGATCACGGTCCGTGAGTAGTACGCAGCCTTGATCCATTCGTCCTGGCTCGGCAGCACGAATCCGCGGACGGCCTGGCGCGTGGCGTAACTGCCGAACGATGTCTGCTTTCGCAGCTCGTACACGCCGAACTCGGTCTCCGTGCTGAACTGGCAGACGTAGCGGAACTTGCCCGGGGCGATCTCCGTGCGCACGTGCTGGCCGTTGTGGAGCGAATTCACGAACCGTGCGGCGCGGAAGAAGTCGATGAACGCGATCGGCTTGTGCAGCCACACCGGCGATGCGACCTTGAAGCGCTCACCCGGCGGCTCCTTGAGTTCGCGGCAGACCTGCCCGCGGTACGGGTTCGCCTGGGGATCCATGAGCGGGTCCCACAGCTGCTGGACGTTCCCGCCGACGCGATCGACGGCGTTGAGGAACATCACGTACTGCTCCACCGTGATCTCGTACATGCCGATTTCGTAGACGTAGTCGACGCGTCCGACGAACTCGACCGCGGTGGTCTGGTCAGGGGTCTTGGGGTCGAACGGGATGATCGGCGCAGCGAGATTGCCGGGATCGCCGACCTCCACCGTGTCGATGACGATGGCGGACGTGGGCAGGCCCTCGGCAAGTGCGAGCGACGAGCAGAGCAGCGGGAGCACTGCGGCCATCAGGTGGCGCATGGTCATCGGCCTCGTTCGAACACCCCGCGGGGCATGGGTTGGTGATCAGGATGCGCTCAGGGGCACGCGCCCCACGCACCGAGCATCAGGCCGAGGTCGGCGCCGGTGACGATGCCGTCGTTGTTGAGGTCACCGAGGCCCGATCCGCCCCAGTTGCCCAGGAGCTGGCCGAGGTCCGCGCCGTTCACGACGTTGTCGCCGTTGAGGTCGCCGAGGCAGGACTGCGGCGGCGGCGGGCCGTCGATCACCAGGGTGCCGTTGACGGCGCCGGAGGTGCCGCTGAAGCTGCCGAGGACCAGGTGGTACTGCTGGCCGGCGATGAGTTCCTGGGTGAGGGGGATGCCGGAGTTGGTGGCATTGAGCGCGCTGGCGTACGCCTCGGTACCGCCGGTGCCGCAGCCCGACGTGCACGCACACGAGTCGTCGTTGTAGGCGATCGTGGTGAAGGTCTGGCCGCTGCCGGGGCAGATGGTGCCGAGGGCGAGCTTGGTGTCGCCGATCGAGCCGCACATGCTGAAGGTGTAGGCGCCGGTCACGGCGGGCGTGAAGTTGAACCACGTGGCACCGTAGATGGTGCTGGTTCCGGCGGCTCCCACGGTCACCACCTGCGTGAGGCCGGAGATCACGTTGTCGAACGGGTTGTTGCCGAAGACGGCAGCCGGGGAGTCGGGGCATGCCGCCGTGGGCGGAGGGGTGACCGCGAGGTTGATGGGCGACGGCAGCGCCGTGGCCGCGGTGTCCCCGCCGATGACGATGTAGTACGTCTGCTGCGCGGCGGCGGTCAGCGTCACGCGCGACGAGGGCGCGCAGGTGTTGTCATCGCAGGCCAGGATGGCGGAGCCGCCGGTGCAGCCGTCGAGGACGGCAATGCGCGTGGCCGCGCCGCTCGCGCAGGTGTCGATGGTGTACGTGCCCGCTGCCGGGGCGACGAACTTGAAGTAGTTGGCCTTGTAGGCCACGAAGCCGCAGCCAGAGCCGGCCAGGTTCAGGTCCGCGGCCGTGGCCTGGTTGAGCCCGAGGAGGTTCGTGCCGATTGCGGCGATCGGGTTCGACGGCGAGCAAGGGTCGTACGCCGGCGGCGGGCCGCCCTGCGATCCGGCGGCGATCGCCACGTTGGCGACGCTTTCGTAGCCGACGTCGACGAGGGTGCGCACGCCACTGGTGGCGCCGACCTGGATGCGTGCCCAGCCATAGTGCGTCAGGCCGTCGGCGGCGACGAACTTGAAGCCGCAGAGGTTCACCGAGTTCAGGACCCAGTTGCCGGCGGCGGCGCCGAAGGTGACCGCGGTGACCGATGCGGAGTAACTGCCGAGCGCGCCGATGGGGGTGTTTGCCGCCAGGTTGCCGGCCACGGTGGTGGTTGCGGAGCCGGGGTAGCGGAGGAGGCCGCCACCGGTGGGCGAGAAGAAGTTCAGGTTGGTCGTGCCGGTCTGGCTGTAGGGGTTGAGGTCCCAGCCAGTGACGCCACTGCCCGCAGTGCCGGTCTGGAAGGTCTCGACGTTCACGTAGATGCCGTCGATGTTGGCGGGAAGCGCCAGGTTGTATTGGCGGTAGATGATCTCGGCGGACGCGGAGCCGGCGACCATTGCAGCGGCGGTGGTCGCGGCGGCAGCAAGGTGACGGACGAGGCGGCTGTTGGGCTGGGAACGCGTCGAGTTGCTGTTCATACGAGATACCTCTGTGATTGGCATGGCCGCGGCACCGCCGCGCCCGCGTAGCGAGAGTCGGGAAGAACGTAGGCCGGATGCGAGGAAAAGCCAGTTCCCGGAAGCCGTTTATGAACAAACTTGTGGGGCGGAACGGCGATTCGGGCCGCTCAGGCCATGATTTCGCGGACCACGTTTCCGTAGACGTCGGTCAGGCGGTGGTCCCGGCCGGCGTGGCTCTGGGGCAGAAGCCGCCCGTCTATCTCCGCGCGGGGCAGGTCATGCGCCTCGGCATCGACGGCCTCGGCGAGCAGCGCCAGCGCACCGTGGCCGCGGTCTGATCATCAGCCGACGGGCGCGCCCATCACCGTGGTCCCGGCGGGCACCACGCCGCGCTTCATGAGCACGCTGCCGGATTCGAGCGTCGCACCTTCCTCGATGCGCGCGCCATAGAACACCACCGCGTTCTCCGCGGCATTGGCACCGGCCTCGATGCGCACGCGGTCGATCTTCAGGATGCGGTCCTCGAAGCTGTGTGCCTGGAAGTTGCAGGCCACGGTGGAGCCGTCGCCGAAGCTCAGCATGTCCGGATCCACGATCTGCGTGGCGCCGGGGCCGATGAGGACGTCGCGCCCGATCTTCGTTCCCACCGAGCGAAGCGCCATGTTGAGGAACGGCGTGCCCTCGACGCGCGCGAGCGCGATCCGCGCGCTGAACCACCAGAGCACGTACAGGTAGTCCCAGCGGCTGCACCAGCCGCTCCAGAGGCCGTGCTGCCCGGGGCGCACGCGCCCGAGCAGCGCCCACTTGGCGATGATGCCGAACTTCACCAGCGAGAACCACGCCGCGGCGCTTGCGAGCGGCGCCCAGACGAGCGCGCAGGCGAGGGGCGATGCGATGGCGTTCGCGTGTTCCACTGCGGTGAGCCAGCCGAGCGTCGCCAGGAGCGCAGGCACCGCCACCAGGCACCGTGCCGATTCCCAGCTCCAGCGCGAGATCCGCTGCGCGGTGCCGGGTTCGAACGTGAGCCGCCGATCGGCTTCCACCACCTCGCGGCGGTGGAGGAGCATCGGCGGAACGCCGAACCAACCCTGGTCCGGCCCTGCGTGGTCCGGTGCCACCGTGCTGACGCCCACGAACATGCCGTGCGGGTAGCGCCGGCCCGCCGGAATCACGCAGTGGTTCCCGAGGAACATGCCGTCCCCGAGCTCCGTGCGCGCCACGTGCACCACGCCGTCCTGCACGTGCGGCGAGCAGAAATAGACACCGTCGGCGAAGAAGCTCTCGCTGCCGATGGCCACGGTCTCGGGCAGCACGTCGATGATGGTGCTGACCTCGCTGCCATGCCCGATTCGCATGCCGGCCAGGCGAAGCCACATGGGCCAGAAGAGCGTGCCGCTCAGCCATCGCCCGGCCGCATCCAGGATGCCTGTGCGGGTCCAGATGCGCAGGTACGTGAATCCATAGCGCGGGTACGCGCCGGGGCGGATGCCGCCGGTGACGCGCAGGAGCAGCGCCGAAGACAGCAGCCCCGCGATCACGCTGGCGGCGCTCCACGCGCATGCCAGGAGCGTCAGGTGCCAGGTGATGCTCGGGTGGGCGCACCACGCCGA
>CAMBSR010000159.1 GCA_945870475.1 Phycisphaera mikurensis NBRC 102666 | reverse complement strand
GAGCACCCGCAGCGAGCACGGGACCCCTGGCCCGCGGCGTCGCCAACAGCGAAGTCCGGCAGCATGACTCCTGATTACTCCCGGGTGCCGCCCGGACGAGCGGTTGTCGTCGAGGCCGAGCGCAGCCGGGTGGAGCGAGGCCGTCCGCGGGACAGGGGTCCCGCGCGCAGCGGAGGGTGCGGTGGATCTTCGAACGCACGTAACGAGGCGTGCGGCCGAACTTCGAACCGCCCCGCCCGTCTACTAGCCCCCGTCGCCTTGCGGGGCGGGCGGCATGGCGCCGCCACTGCCCCTCCGGCGAGGGGGCCAGGCACCGTACGTGCCATTGGCGTCGGTTCGGCAATGGCCTCACCGCCGCGACGTGGGTACCGCCACATGATTTCCACCGGACATCCACCGATGCATGCCTGCCGATGACTGCGTCGGTCCGGCTTTTCCACCGCATCTCCACCGCGAAAACACATCGTGAAACAATGCACGTTCGATTGCGCAATGTCGCGGAATTTCCGCGGCGTCCGCTCGATTCCGCACGAACCACGCGCATACTCGGCCTCCGTGTGGACAGTGAGCGGGGCACTGCTTGCCCCGCAGATCGTGTGGGACCATGAATCCGTCTATTGCGCGTCGCGATCGGCTGAGCCGTTTCGTGGATTTGGCGCGCGTCTACCGGGGATGGAGCCGGCAGGAGCTGGCCTCGAACCTCGGGCGTGACCTCTCGAAGGTCGTTCCTGACAGCGGCAATCCGAAGCTCGACCTGGTGGTCGCGCTTGCCGAGGCGCTCGACTGGAGCATCGGCGACGTCGCCCAGTGCGTGTGGGACGAGCCGATGCAGTTGCCGCCCTGCGGGCTCGACTTCGCCGCGCTCGATGCGCAGGCGATGGAAGCGCACCGTGCCGGCGACTGGCGTCGCTTGGTCGCCGGTGGGGCGATGCTGCTCCGTGCAGCCTCCACGCCCGCGGAACGTGCACGTGCGCTCAACCGCATTTCCGGCGGCCACGACGGCCTCGGTCGGCACGGCAAGTCGCTCGAGTGCATCCGCGAGGCGCTGTCGCTGGCACCGCTCACGCCGGGGCTCGAGCTGATGCTCCGCGTCAACCTGTGCGGCGCGCACTACTCCCTCTGGCACGTGGCCGAGGCGCGCGCCGCGGCGCGTGAGCTGGTGGAGCAGTTCGAGGCACGGGCGCCCGAAGGCCGGCTCGAACGCGTAGCGCAGGCATTCGCGCTGATGTACCGCGGGCAGTGCGCGCGGCGGGCCATTGCGGCCATGCCGGACACGGCGAAGCGCAACGCCACGGAGGCGCGTGCGGACCTGGAGCGTGCCGGCACGCTCTTCTCGAAGCTCGCGCGCGAGTTCGGCGACGACAGCTACGGAGGCGTCGCCAACACCTGCCGCGGTGCGCTGATGGAGGTGGACTGCGCGCTCGGCACGCTCGATCCGGTGGACGCCGTGGCCACCATCACCGAGGCGCTCGGCGGCGTCGAGGATCCCCAGCTGGCGCCGCCCGGCGACTGGCTGGAGAGCTACGGGTGGTGGTGCATCTTCGGATGCAACATCGCGGTGCGCTACCTGCAGGATCCGCAGTTCCACCGCGCCATGGCCATCTTCACCAACAAGGCGGTGGAGATCGCCGACCGGCTCGACAACTGGTCGCTCCGCGAGCGCGCCTTCAGCCTGGAGCAGGCGCGGCGCGACCGGCTCCAGAAGTCCACCGGCTTCGATGCCGAGTGGGTGCTGGATGAAGACGAGGTCCGCACCATCACCGGCACGATGGGGCGGTTCCCGTCGTTCCGCGAGACCGGCTGGAAGATCCTCACCGAGGCACGCATCGTGGGTTCGGCATGAAAGGAGACACCATGAAGCACGCAACACAACCATCCCACAGCAACCATCCGCCCGGCATGCGCCGGCGCGCGCCCTTCGCGGCGATCACCATGACGGTCCTCGCCACGTACATCGCTCTCGTTCCCTCGGTCCATCGCGCGTCCGCGTGCGCCAGCGGCGGCGTCGTGGTGGCGGAGGAGGATCCCGGCCCGCCACGCGATCGCAAGCGGTGGTGGCTGAACACCTGGTGCCACTCCATGCAGGAAACATGCTTCCTGCTCTGGATGGATGGCACCACCGGCAGCACCGCCTGGCGCTGGACCATGAGCGTCCAGCAGGTGAACACCCTGTACGTCTGGTGGAGCATCTCCACCTGGCAGGGCACGAAGGGACCGTGAATCGCTGCGCCCCCGGGCGGGGTCTCCCATAGACTCCGCCCGATGGGCGCCAGCGGGCACGCAAGCAACGACGGGACCATGGTCGGTTCCCCCTCCAAGCCGGGGGAAACCGGGCTGCTCCTCATCATGGCCGGGCCCTCCGGCGTGGGTAAGACCACCATCGTGCACGAGCTCATCCGCCGCTTCGGCGGCATGTTTTCCGTGAGCGCCACCACCCGCGCCCGCACCGCCAACGAGCGCGAGGGTGTCGACTACTTCTTCCTCGACGAGGCCACGTTCCAGCGCTGGATCGACGAGGACCGCTTCCTGGAGCACGCGCAGGTGTTCGGGCGCTCGTGGTACGGCACGCCGGAGGCAGCGGTGCGCGCGCAGCTCGCCATCGGGCAGCTGGTGGTCCTCGACATCGACGTGCAGGGCGCGGAGAACGTGCGCCGCCGCCTCCCGGAATCGCTGGCGGTGTTCATCCTGCCGCCCGACGAGCACGAGCTCCTGAAGCGCCTGCGCTCGCGCGGCCGCGAGGACGAGGAAGCCATCCAGCGCCGCTTCGCCGAGAGCAAGCGCGAGATCGCGCGTGCGCAGGCGGGCAGCACCTTCGATGCGTTCGTGGTGAACGACACGCTGCCGCACGCCATCGAGCAGGTGGCGGCCATCGTGTCGGCACGCCTGCCGGCCGCGCGACGGGCGTGACTGCGCCTTCGGCGGAACGCTTCACGACGGGTAATTCCGCGATTCCCAGCCAATCGACGACCATAATTTGCGTCAAGGGCAGGAAATTGCCGCCCCCATGGTGCGGACCGGGGTACCGTGCAGCAGCGGCGCATCGGACGCCGACCCGGCGACCGCGCCACACACCACCGACGGCCCCACGTTGACCACCGAACGGATCCACCTGAAGCGCCCCGCGGCCACCGAGCCTCGGCAGTTGCTTGCCCGCTATTTCGTCCCGATCGTCACCGTGCACCTCCTGGCGCTGCTGGTCTTCGTGCCGGCGCTCTTCAGCTGGACCGGCGTGATCCTGTGCGTGGCGGGAGTGCACGTCTTCGGCCAGACGATCACGATGGGCTACCACCGCCTGCTCGCGCACCGCAGCTTCGCCACGCCGCTCTGGTTCGAGCACGTGCTGGTGGTGGGCGCGCTCTGCTGCCTCGAGGACTCGCCTGCCCGCTGGATCGCCACGCACCGAATGCACCACGCGCACAGCGACGAGGAGGACGATCCGCACACGCCGCTCGTCACCTTCCTGTGGGGCCACCTCTGGTGGATCCTGGTGCGCAACCGCGAGCTGCACCACCGCACCAACTACGACCGCTACGCGCGCGACATCCTCCGCGACCCGTTCTACATGTGGATCGAGAAGAACGCCTGGAGCCCGCTGTGGTTCTACATGGCGCAGGTGGCGGTGTACGCAGCCGCCGGCTTCGGTGCCGCCCTGCTCTGGACCGACGCCGTGGGCGCCGCATGGTTCGCGGCCAGCGTCGTGGTCTGGGGCGTGTATGCGCGCACCGTCCTCGTCTGGCACATCACCTGGAGCGTCAACAGCCTCACGCACCTCTTCGGTTACCGAAACCACGACACCGAGGAGAACAGCCGCAACAACTGGGTGGTGGCGCTCTTCGCCGCCGGCGAGGGCTGGCACAACAACCACCACGCCGACCCCGCGTGCTGCACCGTCCAGCATCGCTGGTGGGAAGTGGATGTCACGTACTGGGAACTCCGCGCGCTCTCGCTCGTGGGGCTGACCAGCCAGCTGAACCCGCGTCGCGAAGTGCGCGCTGCGGAAGCCGTGGCGCGCGCGCAGGCTGCGCGTGCGCAGGCGAAGCCCACGAACACCCAGGCTGCCGGTGAAAGTGCCGTGGCGGGGATTGCGGCAGCGGCAGCGGCCGCGGGCGCCGGTGTCGGCAACCGCAGCCAGGCGGCGATTCAGGCCTCGCCGGGCTCCTCGAACACCTGAGGCGGGCCGATCACGGCACCGCCGACGCGCACCAGGTTGGCCCCGCATTCGACGGCCACCTCGTAGTCGCCGCTCATGCCCATGGACAGGATGTTGAAGTGCTCGCCGCCGGCACCGGTCTGGCGGATGTCCTCGTAGAGCTCGCGGCAGCGCTCGAAGCAGGGGCGCGCCGCGGCGGGCCCGCCCGCGAGCGGCGCCATGCACATCAGGCCGCGCGCACGCACGTTGACCATGGTCTCGATCTGCGCCACCAGGTGGCGGGCGGCGCCGGGCGCGACGCCGTGCTTCGATGACTCGCCGCTGACGTTCACCTCGACCAGCACTTCCACGGGCGTCTCGCGCTTGGCGGCGGCCACCTGGAGTTCCTCGGCCAGGCGGAGGCTGTCGACGGATTGCACCAGGCGCGTCACCTCGACGGCCTTCTTCACCTTGTTGCGCTGCATGGTGCCGATCATGTGCCAGCGGATGGCCGGGGCGGTGCCACCGAGCTCGGCGTGGCGCGCGCGCCACTCGTCGATCTGCGCGGCGCGCTGCAGGAGCTGCTGCACGCGGTTCTCGGCGAAGTCCACCTGGCCCATCTGCATGAGCTCGCGGATCTGCTCCACGGTGCCGCTCTTGGAGACCACCACCAGCATCACGTCCTCGGGACGGCGCCCGACGTGCTTCGCCGCCGCGGCGATCCGCGACTTCACGTCGGTGTAGCGCTGCTTGAGGGTGGTGCCGTTCGCGTCCTGCGTTCCGGTGGTCATGCGCGGAGGATACGGCGCGGGGAGGGATGCGCCGCCGCTCGTCCGTATCCTGCGGCCGATGAGCCAGAACCCCACGCCGGCCACGCCCCGCAACGCCCCCTGCATCCTCGTCATCCGCGACGGCTGGGGCATCAACCCGCATGCCGAGGAACGGGCGGCCGACGCCACGCGCCTGGCCAAGGCGCCCGTCTGCGACCGGCTGGAGCGGGAATGGCCGCACACCCTCGTCAAGACCAGCGGCGAGGACGTGGGACTTCCCATCGAGAACGGCGAGCCGGTGATGGGCAACAGCGAGGTGGGCCACCAGAACATCGGTGCCGG
>CAMBSR010000158.1 GCA_945870475.1 Phycisphaera mikurensis NBRC 102666 | reverse complement strand
TGGCGCACCGTATGGTGCTCGGCGGCCTACTCCGTGGGTCCGTTCGTCTTCCTGGCAATTCCGTGCCTCGGGCCGTACTGCGGCGGCTTTCCGATGTTCGTCTGGTTCATCGTGGCATGGATCATCGTGCTGGTGCATGCTGCCGCCATTCCCGGATGGAAGGTCTGCGTGGCAGTCATTGCGCCGTTCGTGCTCCTCGTGCTCCTGGCGGCGGGTGGAATCACGACGCTGGTGGCGATGGCGCCGACGCCCGTGGTTGCGCCCGTGACCGTGACGACTTCGCCTGCCGGGCAAGGAGGCGACGAGGAAGTACCGACGCCGTCGGCTGCGCCCGCGTCCGCCGCGGAGTCCGATGCCGCGCGTGATCCCGAGACCACGACCCCGGAGCAGGCGCCATGACCGAACCCATCATCCGCACCGGGCGCGATTCGATCGTCTCCAGCCGCATGGCACTCCGTGCGTTCCTGGTGCTGGTGGCGGGGTCGGCGATGCTCGGGCTCCTGTACATCCTGGATGTGGTGCAGGACACCCGCCTCATCGCAAGTGGGGCAACACTTGCAGTGGGATGCCTGGCGACCCTGGTCGCTGCGTTGGTGGCCGACCATGGCCGCTTTCCGCGCGCCATGCGGGCGTCCACCGTGGTCGGCTGGGTTGGCGTGGCCGTCTGGCTCTTCATGATCTGGTTCGAAAGTGCGTTCGATTGGCGCGATCGGGAAGTCATTGCGCGCATCGGTGGGGCATTCACGCTCTGCGCGGTGTGGGGCATCTTCAGCGGCGTGACCCTCGCGCCGCGGAGCAGCGGGTCTGCCGTGGTGGCTGTTCGGTGGACGGTCTTCGGGCTGTCCACCTTCTGGGCAGCCTTCGGGGAGTTTGCGCTTGCCCAACCGGATGTGGCGGAGTGGATCCTCGACACCCTCATCGGTCAGCAGTGGTCCGGGCGGATCATCGGGGCGTCCGCCGTGATGGTGGGCGCGGGCTCCCTGGCGCAGCCCGTCATGCTCCGGCTGTCGGCCTCGAAGGAGGGCGAGGGCGCCATTCGCGGCCGCCGCGCCCGCGTTTCCCTCGGCTGCCCGCGGTGCGGTGCTGCATGCGCGCTCGAGACCAACACCGACGGGGCTTGCCCGGCGTGCAAGCTCTCCATCCGCGTGGAAGTGGACGAGCCGCGCTGCAGCTGCGGGTTCCTGCTCTACGGGCTCGATTCGCCGGCCTGCCCGGAATGCGGTGCGATGATTCCCGAGGCGCTCCGCTGGCGCGCCGCCGCGGTCACGCCTTCGCAGGCATCGACGCCGCCGTCACCGTGAGCGGCACGGCGTCCGCGGGCTTCTGGGCGCGCGGGGCTTCCTGGTGCATGGGCTTGGAGCGGAACTCGCTCCAGTCCTTCACGCGCAGGTCGGGCGAGTCCGGGCCATCATGCACCTTGAGGAGGTCGTAGGCGTTGTTGCGCTGCGCGGGCAGGAAGCCCGCGTCGCGGATCAGTCGGCAGAGGAGCGGCTCGTTCAGGCAATGCACGGTGCCGGCGCTCGAGACCACGTTCTCCTCCATCATCACGCTGCCCATGTCGTTGGCGCCGAAGCGCAGGCCCACCTGTCCGACGTGCGGGCCCATGGTGACCCAGCTGGAACCGATCGAGTGGACGTTGTCGAGGTAGAGGCGGCTGGTGGCCTGCGTGCGCAGGTACTCGGTGGCGCCGGCCATGCGGACGCGGCGGCCGAACTCCGGATGCGTGTCCTTGGTGCCGCTGCCGTCGAGGTTGGCCACGGCATCGCCGGGGAAGGGCTGCGAGAGGTCGTCGCCCGGGCCCTGGCCCCACTCCTTGGCGCGGCCGAGCGGCGTGTTTTCCCGCTGGAACGGCCAGGAGATGAACGCCTTGTAGCGCCCGCCGCCCTGCGCGGAGAAGTCCGCGATGGCGCGGTCCTGCCAGCGGCGCGTCATGTCCATGTGGTGCACGCGGTCGGCGTGGCCCTCGATGTGCCCGAACATCATGGTGCTCGAGGTGTTCATTCCCAGCTCGTGCGCCACGTACATGGTGGTGAGCCACGCCTCGGCGGTGCACTTGCCCAGGCCGATCTTGGAGCGCACCGCGGGCGCGAAGATCTCGCCGCCGCCGCCCGGGACGCTGGCGAGGCCGGCCTCCTTGAGCTGCGTCATGATGCCGCGCACCTTCTCCTCGTAGGTGGCGCCCGGCGGGTCGAAGAAGTTGACGAACTCCACGAACTCCGGCGGGCTGAAGGCGTGCACGTGCACCTGCGGGAAGCGGCGCTTGATCTCGCGGAGGAGGTCGAGGTACCAGCCGAGCGGGAGCTCGGGGTTCATGCCGCCCTGCATGAGGATCTGCGTGCCGCCGATGGCGACGAGCTCCTCGATCTTCTTCAGGAGCGTGTCGTAGGAGAGCGTGTAGGCGTCGCTGTCGCCCGCGTCGCGCCGGAACGCGCAGAACGTGCACTTGGCGGTGCAGACGTTCGTGTAGTTGATGTTGCGGTCGATGACGTAGGTGCGGACGTGGTCACCGTGGATCTCTCGGCAGCGGCGGTCCGCCCACATGCCGAGGTCGGCGAGCGGCATGTCGCGCAGGAGGCGGAGTCCCTGTTCCGGCGTCAGCCGTGCCGCTCCGGCCACCACGGCCTCCATGAAGGAGGCGTCCGCGAGCGGGTCGACGGCGGGGTGCAGGGACGGGGCGGGGCGCACGGGCATGGATCGCGGATTGTAGGAGGCTCGGCGCGTTCGTAAGGTCGGCGCGTGGCAAACCGCGGACGGCCGCCTAGACCTTGACCTTCTCCCACCCGGTTCCCATGAAGCGGCCCAGGAAGAGGAGGCCCCGCACTCCGAGCTCGAAGCAGAGCCCCACCCAGATGCCGGCGAGGCCGTAGCCCATCTGGACGCCCACCACGTAGGCGAGCGGCACTCGCACCAGGACGGTGGAGACGAGCGTGATGCGGAACGTGCCCTTGGCATCGCCGCAGCCCTTGAGGCCCTGGCGGATGACGAGCGCCATGGCGAAGAAGACCTGCACGATGCCGCAGATGAAGAGGGTCTTCGGCACTTCCTGCAGGATCACCGGGTCGCGGCTCATGAGGTGGGCGAGGGCGTCGCCCTCCACCATGAACGCGATGCCGAGCGTGCCCATCATGGCAACCGCGATCCACAGGCACGCCCAGATGGCACGGCGCGCCATGGCCACCGAGCCCGCGCCGAGGTACTGGCCGGCGAGCGCGCCCGCGGCGGTACCCATCGCGAACCCCGGCAGGAAGCTGAACGACTCCCAGCGCACCGTCACCATGTGCGCGCCGAAGAGTCCCTTCACGGGTCCCGCCGCGCCGCCCTGGGCCTCGGCGATGATGCCGATGAACTTGGTGACGCCGATGCTCGTGGTCAGCCACATGGTGGCACCCTCGAGCATGTTGGGGATGCCGAGCGAGACGATGCGGCGGAGCATCACCGGTTCCGGCCGCAGCTCGGCGCGGCCCACGCGATAGTCCTTGACGCCACGCATCAGGACCACGAGCGTCCAGATGCCGCCCGAGAGGTAGCAGATGGCGGTGCCGGCGGCGATTCCGATGACGCCGAAGCGCATGGGATCCACCGGCGAGGGGTTCGGGACCACCAGCGAGCCGATCGTCACCACCACGCCCGAGAGTGCCCACGAGCACAGCACGTTGATGACGTTCGTGGCCACCGCGATGGTGCTCGGCTTGGTGGTCTCGCCGGCGCCGTGCAGGGTCATGCCGCCCACCGTCATCACGGCGAGGAAGGGCATGCTCAGCGAGATGATGCGGACGAACTCGGTGCCGTAGCGGAGCGCCTCGTCGGAGAGCCCCATCCACTCCGCGGCGATCGGTCCGGAGAACCACGTCACCACGCCGGCCAGCGCGCCCGCGAAGAGGCTCGCCGTGACGGCCGTGCCGCCCGCGACGCGTGCCTCGCGCAGGTCGCCGCTGCCCATGGCGCGGGCGATGATGGCCTGCGCGCCGATGCCGAGGCCCATGAGGACGATGGACGCGACCCACATGAAGCTTGCGCCGAAGCCGACGCCGTCGAGCGCCGCGCCCGCGGTGCCGGGCGGCAGGTTGCCGGCGAGCAGCGTGTCGGTGGTGCCGACGAGCGCAGCCATCATCTGCTGCACGAGGACCGGCACCGACAGGATCCAGATGGATTGCCAGAGGCTCTTCCCGGCGAGCTTGCCGCTCTTGATGATGCGCTCGTCGTCGGCGGCGGCCTCCGCGGCGGCGATCGACATGGCGGGATCGCCGAACGAATCGACATCGCCTTCGGCGGCGAGCCGCTTCAGGTCTTCCATCTCTTCGCGCGTGGGGTCGGCAGTCAAGGGCCGTCAGCCCTTCTCGCCGAGGTTGCCGAATTCATTCTGCGGCGCGCCGTCTGCGGGCGCGGTTTCCTTCATGCCGGATGGGACGCCGGGCTGCTCGAAGGTGGGAATCGCCCAGAACATGATGTAGTCGCCGAAGCCGAGCTGCCGCTCGAACGTGGGGTAGTAGTAGGGCACGTCCTTCCGCAGTGCGTCCGGGTTGGCATCGGCCCAGCTGCGCCAGAGACCGGGCTCGAGGCCGAAGTCCGCGCCCGTGAGGAGGCGGAGGCTGTCGGCCGCGGCCAGGTTCACCGCCAGCTCGCGATCGTCGAGCGCACTGCAGAGCGCCTCGAAGACGTCGCGGCTTGGATACTGGCCGAGCGCGATGGCGAGTTCCACGCGCACCGCCGCCGGCTCTTCCTCGTTGATGAGCTTCTTCCAGATGAGGTCGGCGATCGCCGGGTTGTGGATCCGCTGGAGCGCCTTCGCAGCGGCCACGCGGATCTGCTCGGTCTTGCTGTCGAGCTGCTTGGCCACCAGCGCCGCGTCCTCGGCACGCGCGTGACGCGCCAGGGCCTGGATCGCCGTGGCCTTCACCACCGGATCGGTGTTCTCCTCGATGTAGAGGCGGTACAGGTTGACGTAGACGGACTCTCCGCCGAAGCTCGCGTTGCCGAGGAGGAGCACGCCGCGGCGCTGGTTCTCCGGGTCGCTGTCATCCACGGCCCAGCGGCCCGCCTCGGCGGGCGAGGGCGGGAAGAGCGAGTTGGAGGCATCGCCGAAGTCGCTGGTGGCCTGGTCGCACGCGGCGGGCAGCATGCAGCCCACGCAGAGCGCGGCCGCTGGAAGGAAGCCGATGCGCAGGAAGCTGGTGGTGTTCCGGGTCCGTCCGTGTGCCACGCGGGCACGATACCTGCGTACCCTCACGCCATGTCGAAGCCCGTCATCGAGCAATTCCCGCTGGG
>CAMBSR010000157.1 GCA_945870475.1 Phycisphaera mikurensis NBRC 102666 | reverse complement strand
GCCGATGGCATTCGCCGTGGTCTTGTAGACGTAGGTGCCGTCCGTCCACACGCCGTCGGTGGACACGATGGACGAGCTGGAGCCGGCGCTGGTGCCATTCACGTTGGCTGCCATGTCCTCGAGCGAGGAGTAGGCCGTCCACACCGTGGCGGAGCCGACGTTGGCGGAGCGGACGTAGGAGAGCGCGGCGTCCGCGGAAGCCGCGAAGCCACCAGCCACCAGGGCTGCCGAAGCGATAGCAAAGAACGAACGATTCATGTTTGTAAAACCTCGAGGAAAGGGGCCGAGAGGAGGCGTCGAACGACGCGTGCGACGCGTGAAGGGATGCTCCGATCGCAACGGAAGGGAACCGGTGCAAGGAGCACCGTCAATATGAACGCTAAATCCGCCCGTGCCCCATCACTGATTTCAGAATCGAAGGAAATTTTGGTTCAGAAATCAGCCAAAAACACAAGGCGCGCAGGAAAGTGCTTCCTGCGCGCCTTGATTTGTGCAAATCCAGCGAAGGCCGGACCTTACTGCGGGCAAGCGCCCCAGTTGCCCAGGAGCAGGCCCAGGTCGGCGCCGTTGACCACGCCGTCCTCGTTCAGGTCACCGACGCACGGGGGCACCGGAACCAGCGAGGAATCGACGGCCATGAAGCGCATCGAGCCCGGGTAGCGGGCCGTGCTGTCGATGGTCTGCGACGGGGTGTCGTTGAACATGTCGGCGGAGCTGTTGTAGACGTTGAAGCCGGTCACGGTGGAGGCGCCGGTGGGGCCGGTGACGTTCGAGCGATAGAACACGCCGTTCCAGCACCAGAACTGGCAATCGAAGGGCGTGTTCTGCTTGCCGATGCCGTTGGCGTAGAAGTAGTTGTTGTTCACCAGGTCCGCGAAGCTGGAGTACGCGTAGGCGCCAACGGTGACCGTGCTATCGGCGCCGTAGCGGGTGGTGCGGAAGAAGCGGCCCGTGGCGTTGTCGGCGATGACCTCGTCCTCGTAGTACATGCCGTAGCCATTCATCGCGAACGTCTCGCCGCCGGTGTCGGAGTTCATGTCCTTCAGGCTCTGGTAGCGCACGTACAGGTTGTTGTACTGTCCGGCGTCACCTTCGGCGTTGGACGTGATCTTGTAGAAGAACGTGCCGTCCGTGAAGAAACTGTCCTTCTGGGCGACCGGCGGAACGATGTTGCCCGCGGCCTTGGGCGAGGTGTTGGCGGCCATGTTCTCCAGCGTGAAGTACGAGCTCCAGCTCGAGTACGGCGTGTTGTTGGTGTGGAGGAACTCCACATAGGCGCTGGCGGACGAGGCAATGCCACCGACGAGGAGGGCGGCGGAGGCGAGGACGGCGTGGATTCGGTTCATCTGGATCGAGCCTTGTAGGGTGGGTGGGATGGCGGAACTGGCGACGGATCCCTCTGTCGGCGTGCTGCACTGCACACTTCAACGCGACGTTCGGGATCCCGCCATCGCGAATGCGATTCGAGGGGAACTATGCCTGATAAAGGGCACGGCGCAAGTCCCGGATGCAGGGCAGCGCGAGAATGATGCGTGGGGAATGAGAAGGTGCCCCGGAAACGACCAAAGTCATTCATAATTTAGCGCGATTCTGCAACAAGGCAGCGACTCCGGCGGTGAAGCCCGGGTCGCCAGACCCCCCGTTACCCTTGACCCGAGCGCCGCCCGATGAGCCGCCGGGGCTCCGCTTTCCGGCCGGCCACACCAACGACCCAGGCACCCATGACCACCGCATCCCGAACCGCGCGCCTGTCCTGCACCCTGCTCTTCCCGATCATGGCCCTGCTGGCCGGCACGGCGCTCGCCGGCGGTGGCAAGCCCATGAAGGTCTACATCCTGGCTGGCCAATCCAACATGGAGGGGCAAGCCGTGGTGGACCTGGAAGGCCCCGACTACAACGATGCCAAGGGAACGCTCGCGACGCTGATGGCGGACCCCGCAAAGGGACCAGACCTGGCGCACCTGCGCGCGGCCGACGGCTCGTGGCGCGTGCGCGACGACGTCTGGGTGTGGTACCAGGCCGAAGGCGGACCGCTGCGGGCGGGGCCGCTGGCGCTCGGGTTCACGCCGTATGGCGACCAGCACCACTTCGGGCCGGAGCTCGAGTTCGGGCACGTGATGGGCGAGGCACTCGACAGCGAAGTGCTGCTCATCAAGACCGCATGGGGCGGCAAGAGCCTGTACGTGGACTTCCGCCCGCCATCCTCGGGCGGCACGGTGGGGCCGTACTACACGCGCATGATCGCGGACGTGCGCACGGCGCTCGGCAGCATCAAGGAGCGCTTCCCGCAGTCGAAGGCGGATGGATACGAGCTGGCGGGGTTCGTCTGGTACCAGGGCTGGAACGACGGCTGCGACCCGAAGAAGGCCGTTCCCGAGTACGAACAGAACCTGGTGAACCTGATCCACGACGTGCGGAAGGACCTGGATGCACCGAAGCTTCCCGTGGTGGTGGGCGAAATCACCGGCGCGTGGGTGAAGGCTCCCGGCGAATGGGACACGCTCCGCCAGGCACAGGCTGCGGCAGCGGCGCGGCCGGAATTCAAGGGGAACGTGGTGTTCGTGCCCACGCACAACTTCGTGCGCGCGCCGGAGGATTCGCCGAACCCGGGTCACGGGCACCATGAGTTCGGGAATGCCGAGACGTACTTCCTGGTAGGCGAGGCGCTCGGGCATGCGATGGTGGACCTGACGCCCGGAGCGAAGCACGTGCCGCTGTCGAAGATGTCGCAGGTGGTGCCGACCGACACGGGGGCCACGCCGAAGATGAACGGCAAGGGTGCGAAGTCCGCCGGAGCGAAAGCGAAGAATGCCGCCGCCAGGAAGCCACGAGCGAAGTCCGACGGCCCGGAGCAAGGCGAGATGGCGGGATACCTCCTGGTGTCCACCGACGAGGTGCCGAAGGAGTTCAACGCGGGATTCTCCATTTATGCCGCGGCGTGGCCACTGCTGAAGCACTACCCCGGGCATCGCTTCCAGACCGGGCTCTTCGGCACGTGGATGCATGCGCAGTTCGAAGGCAAGGCGCCGGAGAACCTCTACTCCGACATCGAGGGCGGGCTCGGCTGGTGGCGCGACACGCGCTTCCCCACCGAGACGCCCAAGTTCATCATGGGCGGCGTGGGCGTCAACTTCAGCGAGATCGCCAACGGCCCCGCGCACGGCGCTGGAAGCTGGGAAGCGCCCGCCGGCCTGTACGGCGTGGCACAGCTGAGCCCGTGGCTCCTCTTTCCGATCGACGGGCTGAACCTGAAGCAAGGGACGTGCGGCCAGCTGTTCGGCTACGGCTACCTGCCCCTGCCCTTCACCGCCCCGAAGACCACCACCGCCGGCAAGGACATCGCCACCGGTGACAACTGCTGGACGCTGTTCCTCAACACCGCCAACTTCAAGGGGCCGGTGTGCTTCTTCACGCCGTACTTCTGGTCGCATGCGGCGGTGGTTGATGCGAAGCATGCGGGACTGCTCCTGGACTCGCGGCCGTCGGACCCGAACAAGGCGTTCCAGATGGAAACGCAGCACGTGCCCGCCGCGCTGGCCACCAACGCCAAGGGAGAGACCTTCGCGCGCGTGGCACCGACCTCGTTCCCCGTGGGCACGGACGGGAAGACCGTGGTGCTGCATCGCCTCACCTCGTACACCAAGGCCGCGCTGTGGGACGGCGTGAAGGCGTGGTTCGAGGGCGGCGCGCCGGCGAGCGGCGCCGTGAACCCGGACGGCGCGTTCGTGCAGGGATTCAAGCCGGAAGGCGGGTCGACGTGGCGCATCTATCCCGACAGCACGAAGGAGGACGAGAGGGTCTCGATGGCCTGGCGTGCGCTGGCGAAGCCGATTGCGCCGGATCCCACCACGTACGGCTACGAGTGGAACATGGACAACCTCAAGCGCAGCGGGACGTCCGCGGGTTCGCTGGTGACGCTGCCCGAGTACTACCGGCTGGATACCAGCGGCAACAAGTCGAAGTGGGTGGCCGCGAAGCCGTCCGAGGTGCCGGCCGACACCGGGCTGAAGGCGCTGCAGTTCGAGACGCCGAAGGAGGAAGCGCAGCCGCCGTACGACACCCCGGATGCCGCGGGAACTTCATGGAAGGTGCCCGGGCCCGTGGCGGGACCGTTCACCGCCACGCTCGGCGACGGCAGCGTGGTGACGTACTGCTGGTACCGCTTTGCAGACCAACCGGCGCTCCTGAACGCAGACCTCACAAAGGAAGAGCGCGAGGCGATGCAGGTGCGTGTCGAGAAGCTGCACCGCGCATGGACCACGGATCGCAACTACCTGGCCCCACCGACGGTTGGCACGCTGGCGGACCTGGATCCTGCGCAGCTGGTGCAGCCGCCGAAGGGGTTCGAGATCGGGTTCGTGCCGATCGCCATCCGGCAGGAACTGGCGAAGGATGCGAAGGGTGCGAAGTAGCCTGCGGCCGAGGCGGGTGATCGCCTTCCTTGAACAGAGCTTCCGATGGCCAACGAAACCCACCTGCCCCGAATCCTCTTCCTTTGCACCGGAAACTCATGCCGAAGCCAGATGGCCGAGGGCTGGGCGCGGCACCTGAAGCATGGCCGCGTGGAAGTCCATTCCGCCGGGACCGATCCGCACGGGCTCAACCCGTTGGCGGTCCGCGTGATGGCCGAGGCGGGAGTGGACATCTCCCGGCACACGTCCAAGCGACCGGAATCCATCGGCCTGCCGTTCGACGTGGTCGTGACGGTGTGCGATTCCGCGCACGAATCATGCCCGGTACTCCCCGGTACCCGCGTGGTGCACGTGGGTTTCGACGATCCACCGCGCCTGGCGAAGGATGCCAGGAACGAGGAAGAGGCCCTCACCCACTACCGACGCGTCCGTGATGAGATACGGACATTCGTCGAGCGGCTGCCGGGCGCGATCGCGGCCGGATGAGACGCCGAAACCCCAGAACACCGACACGGAGACCACCCATGACGACCGACAACAACGCCCCCTGCTGCGGACCCGGCGGATGCACGCCTCCTGACGATGCGCGCAGCAACGACGAACTGCGCGGGCAGGTCCGCGATGGATACACGCGGATTGCGCAGACCGGGTCATGGTCTGCGTTGCAGGCGCCGGCGGCGCCCGCGGCGGTGACGGTGAAGATCGTGAAGGCCGGCCAGGCCGCGGCGCCCGCGAGCGCGTGCTGCAGCCCCGCGGCAGGAGGCGGTTGCTGCGGCCCCGCCACGTTCACGCCCGAACAATTGGCCTCGGCCATCGGCTACTCACAGGCCGAACTGGCCGTGGCACCCGAGGGCGCCAACATGGGTCTCTCGTGCGGCAATCCCACCGCGGTGGCATCGCTT
>CAMBSR010000156.1 GCA_945870475.1 Phycisphaera mikurensis NBRC 102666 | reverse complement strand
GACAACCACCCGCCGTTCCAGATCGACGGCAACTTCGGCGGCACCGCCGGCGTCTCGGAGATGCTCCTCCAGAGCCACGTGCGCAGCTGGTCCGCAGGTCACCTGATCCACCGCATCGACCTGCTCCCGGCCCTGCCGAAGGCGTGGTCGCACGGCCGCGCGGAAGGCCTCATGGCGCGCGGCGCAGTGAAGGTGGACATCCAGTGGAAGGACGGCACGCTCGTACGTGCGCAGCTCGATGCCCCGGACGGCCGCGAACTCCGCATCAAGCTCCCACGCGGCATGGCGCGCGCCAACGTGGCCGCCGGCGGCCAGGCACCGATCGACCTGCCGGTGCCCGACGGCACGGTGATCATCCCGCGCGCGGCATCGCAGGCCGCGCGCAGCGTGGTGATCATGCCATGATCATGCCATGAGGCGCCTCACTCCTTCGGCTTCGCAGCCCGCAGCGTGACGTCGACCTCCACGTCCTTGCCGCCGCGCCACAGCTTGACCTTCACCACGTCGCCCGGCTTGTGCGAGCGCAGCTTGGTCATCATGGCGCCGGTGGTCTCGATGGCCTCGCCGTCCCATGACACCAGGACATCACCCTTCGTGATGCCCGCATCGGCCGCCGAGGTTTCCGCGCTGACGCCGTCCACCAGCACGCCCTTGGGCATGCCGGGCGTGCGGTCGTCATCGCTCATGGAGGGCATCACGCCCAGTCGCACGGCCGCGTAGCCGCGGTCCGCGGTCTTGCCGCCGTCGGACTGGAACTCGAGCTTCTCCGGGCGCGTGGCCATGGTCGTGGCCATGTCCGCGGCCAGAGCCACGATCTTGGCGGCACCCTCGGGATTGAGCGTGTAGCCCTTGTCCTTCGGCGTGTGGTAGATGTCGTGGTTGCCGGTGTAGATGAAGGTGACCGGCACGCCCACGCCGTAGAAGCTGGCGTGGTCGCTCGGGCCGCGGCCCGACGGGTCGGCATGGATCGTGAGTCCGCTGCGCTCGAAGACCGGGCGCAGGATGTCGATCATGCCCTTGCCGGAGTTCATGCCGCCCACGCTCAGGTCGTCCGAGCGCAGCCGTCCCACCATGTCCATGTTGATCATCATGGTGATCTTGTCGCCCGGGATCGTCGGATGCTCCACGAACCAGCGCGAGCCGCGCAGGCCGCTCTCCTCGGCGGTGAAGCCCAGGAACAGGATGCTGCGGGCGTCCTTTGGCGCGTCCTTGCCGCCATAGATGTCTGCCATGGCCTGTGCCACGCAGAGCATGGCGCCGGAACCGCTCGCGTTGTCGTCGGCGCCGGGGTGGACCTGGCCCGTGTACTGTGGGCTGGTGCCGAAGTAGCCGTAGCCCACGTGGTCGAAGTGCGCGCCCACCACCAACCATTCGTCCGCCAGCGATCCCTTGCCGCGCAGCACGCCGCCCACGTTCTGCGTGGGCGTGCCGCCGGAGGAGAGCTTGGTCTCGAGCGAGACCTTCGATCCGTCGCCGAGGGCCACGGTCTTCACCGTGCCCTCGTCGGCCTTGGTGCGCCAGTCCATGAGCGTGCCCTGGTCGGGCGCGCCTGCCTTGAGGATTGCCTCGGCGACCTCGGCGGAGACCTGCACCACCGGGATGTCGAGCGGACGGCCCCAGCGGCTCGTGGACACGTCTTCCAGCGCGGTCTTGCCGTCACGCGCTCCGGGAGGCGCCACCAGGATGATGCCCGCGGCGCCGCGCTCGACCAGCGCATCCACCTTGGGAGTCATTGCCGCGAACTCGCTGAAACGGCGGCTGGCCCACTTGGAGCGGCCGCGGTCGTCGAGCGGCTCGTAGCGGAACACCATCGCGATGCGGCCCTTCAGGTCCGCACCTTCCTCGAAGCTGCTGTAGCCACCCTCGCCCTTGGCGATGCCGTATCCCACGAAGGTGACCGGCGCCTCCACCTTGGCGTTGCCGGAGATGCCGAGCACGGCGAAGTCCTTGCCCTTCTCGCGGTCGCTGCCGGCGGCGGCGAGCGCGGCCGTCTCCACCTTGGGCGCGCCGCCCGTCAGGGAGAACTTCTGCATGTAGCTCTTCCACGGGCCGTCCTTCGGCGTCACGCCGTCGTCGCCCGGCACGGGGAACGCGGCCTCGAGGCCGGCGTCCTTCATCCAGAACTCGAGGTACTCGGCGGCCAGGTCGTTGCCGCGCAGCCCGGGCGCGCGGCCCTCGAACCACGGGTTCGAGAGCGTGATCACGTGCTGGTACCAACGCGTGGACACCGGGCCCAGGTCCTCGAAGACCTTCTTCAGGTCGATGTCCTTGGCGTCCACCTGCTTGGCGCTGTCGGGCGGCGCCCACGTGTAGACGCTGATCGGGCCCTCGATGACCTTGCTCTTGGGCGAGCCATCCTGCGCGGGCGCCTCGGCCGGCGCTGCGTCCTGCGTGGGAGCGTCGGCCTTGGGAGCGTCGGCCTTGGGCGCGTCCTTCACGGCGGGGTCCTGCGCGGCGAATGCCAACGCCGCGGACACGGATGCCATGGCGACAGCGAGCGGGAGCGTGCGACGGTTCGATGCGTGCATTGGTGGCCTTTCGAAGGAACCAAGTGTAGGGGGAATGTCCCCGCGTTCGCGAAAAGCACGCGAGGGCTGCCGTCAGGCAGCCCTCGCGGGAAGTGTTGGGTTCATGCCACCGGGCACATGGCCCGGACAGCGGCATCAGTCGCCGATGCGGAGCATGTCGCGGCCGAGGATGCCGTCCGTGGTGAGGACGCCCGGGTTGCAGGCGCCGGCACCGGTGGTCAGCATGTCGTACGCGGCGGTGTTGAAGTAACCGTTGGTCACGAAGTACAGGGGCTTGCCCTGGCTCGTCGCCAAGTCGTTGTCCTGCTGGATGCCCGCGATGGACACGATCTGCGTGTGACCATCGAAGCACATCACGGCCGGGGCGCTGTTGTAGCCCTGGTTGAAGAACCACGGGGTGGGGGTGGTGAACGCCGGGTTCACTTCGCCGCCTTCCGTGTTCTGCAGCCACTGGTGCTCCCACATGCGCCACTTCTGCGACGGGTACTGCGACATGCCGACGGCCGGGCTCTTGTACGCGCCGGGCATCGTGACCGCAGTCGGGGCTGCACCGATGGACGTGCCGTTGCGGCGCGTCCACGCGCAGACGTCAGGCGACCACATGGCCGACGGACTGCTGCAGTAGGTGGGTTCCGAGTAGTCGCCGTTGGTGTAGGCGAACTCGACCGGGGTCTGGAAGTACTTTTCGATCGGCGCCATGGTGATCTTGTCCTTGGGGGCCCAGAACACCTTGTCGTAGTAGCGGCCGTTCACGTAGCTGTTGAACGCCTTGCAGTTGGTGATGCGCCACGAGCCCAGCCACGAACTGCCCCAGCCGGAGCCGGCGAAGTCGCATGCCTGGTAGGTGACGAAGTTGCCGCAGTTTCCGGGCCAGCCGGAGCAGCGCGGGGCCGTGCCACGGCACCAGTAGCCCCAGAGGCCGCCGGAGGAGTCCCAGCCGAGGATCATCTGCGGGATGCACTGCGTGGCAGTGATCTTGGTGCAGGCATCCTGGCTGAAGTTGCCGTACTGGCCGGTTTCGTCCGGCACCGCCGTGAACTGGCGGTCGTTGTAGTCGGCGCCGTACGCACTGCACGCCGCGCTCATGTTGCGCAGGTTGCCGAGGCTCTGCGTGATGAGCGCTGCATCACGAGCCTTGCCGATGGCAGGCAGCAGGATCGCGATGAGCAGCGCGATGATGGCAACCACCACCAGCAGCTCGACGATCGTGAAGCCCTTCTTGAGACGGTTCATTCCGTCCGCCTTTCTGCAGCCCGCAGGCCGCATGAAGAGTCCGAACCGAGATGTGACCGGCACCGCATTCACCGAGGCTTCGTACATCGGTGCGCCAGCGCCGGCGGGCTGGACTCGAACAGGTGCGGACCTTTGGCGGCAGGCCCGCGGAGCCGTTTGGAGGAAGAATCCTCCGGGTACCAGAACGGCCATGGTGGCCGACCGGCATGAAGAACGATAGCTTCGACGGGAGACATACGGATGGCAGGGATCGCCGGGATTCACCCTTCCAGGGACCATTCCGGGTCCGCATTTCCCACCGCCCCCGGCGGCTAGTCTCCGTACCGATAAACGGCCCGGCAAGGCCCCCCGGACCGCCCCGCATCGCCGGGACCCGCATCCAGCCCCCGCACCCCGGCGAACGGACTCTTCCATGAAGCTCTACACGCGCACCGGCGACGACGGGACCACCGGCCTCTTCAGCGGGGCCCGGGTCTCCAAGGACCACCCGCGCATCGAGGCCTACGGCACCGTGGACGAGCTCAACGCCATCCTGGGGGTGGTGCTCTGCTCCTGCGACGAGGGCCACCCGTTCGAGCGCCGCCTGAAGGAGATCGTCGGCTGCATCCAGTCGCGCCTCTTCGACATCGGTGCCGACCTGGCCACGCCCGAGGGCGCCAAGCAGCAGTCGAAGATCCACCGCATCGACGAGGCCGACGTGGCCGAGAGCGAGGCGTGGATCGACGAGGTGGACGCGGCCAACCCGCCGCTGCGCACGTTCGTCATGCCGGCGGGCACCGAGCTGGCGGCGCGTCTCCACGTGGCGCGCACCGTCTGCCGCCGCAGCGAGCGCACCATCATCAGCCTCGGCAGCATCGAGCCCGTGGGCGAGCCGCTGCTGCGCTACATGAACCGGCTGAGCGACCTCTTCTTCGCCATGGCGCGACGCGCCAACCACGAGCGCGGGCACCCGGACGTGCCGTGGACGCCCAAGCCGGTGAAGTGAAAGCCAGCATGAATGCAGGGGGCGATCAGCCCTCGAGCGTGCCGAACACGCGGTCGCCCGCATCGCCGAGGCCGGGCCGGATGTACGCGTTGCCGTCGAGCTCGCGATCGAGCGCGGCGCAGTGGATCATCACGTCGGGGTGCTCGTCGTGCACGCGCTTCACGCCTGCGGGCGCGGCCACCAGGCAGATCATCTGGATGTCGCGGCAGCCGGCATCCTTCACGTAGCGGATGGCGGCACACGCACTGCCGCCGGTGGCGAGCATCGGGTCGATGACGATCGCGTACCCGTCGCGCACGTCGTGCGGGAGCTTCGCGTAGTAGAAGACGGGTCGATGCGTCGACTCGTCGCGCCGGATGCCGATGTGGCCGACGCGCGCCTCCGGGAAGAGCTGCAGCACGCCGTCGGTCATGCTCAGGCCGGCTCGCAGGATGGGCACCAGCGTCACCGGTCGGCCCAGCTGCCGGCACTCGGTCTCCTCGAGCGGCGTGGTGACGCGCACGGGCCGCGTGTCGAAGCGGCGCGAGACCTCGTACGTCATGAGGCCGGCGATCTCGTTGAGAAGGCGCCGGAAGTCGGCGG
>CAMBSR010000155.1 GCA_945870475.1 Phycisphaera mikurensis NBRC 102666 | reverse complement strand
TCGCTGGTGGTCATCAGGCGAACCAGTTCCTTCAGCTTTCGGATGTCGATCATGGGGACGTCATTCTAGGCGAACACGGGACGAACGTGGGCCGATCGTGACGGGATCGTGTCGAGTTCCGTGCCCAGTTCCGTGCCCAGTTCCGCGCCTAGTTCCGTGCCCAGCTCCGTGCTCGCAAGGGGTTAGGAGGGGGAACCCGTCCACGGACTCGCGGCCCGCGGCGGCCCGAGCACCTCGCGGGCGAGCAGGGCCTGGCGGAGCGACATCGTCCCCAGGAGCCTGCGGCCGCCGGGAGCGGTGACGACGCGTGCGGCCAGCGCCGGCTGCGGGACGACGGGCGAAACCGCTTCCGGTTCATTCCGATCGGAGGGGCCGGCACCAGCGCTGCCGCCGGCTGCAGCGAGCACCGCCTGCATGGCGGCCAGTCGACGCATCTCGGCGCGGACCAGGTCGTCGAACGCCCCCACGCCCGATCCCTCGGAATTCGACGGACGCTGGCTGGTTGGAATCACCGGTGGCTGCTGCGCCCGCACGCGGCGGGCCTTGCGAACGGCGATCTCTGTGTCAATGGCCTCCGCGCCGCCCATCGGTTGCGCGAGCCTTGCCGCGGCCTGCTGTGCCTGGCGATCCTTGTGCTTCTTCCACAGCGCCATGACGCCGTTGCTGAGGATCACGAGGACGAAGATGATGATCTGGGTCGTTGTCATCGAGGGGCCTCCGGAAGGATACCGCCGTAGTCGGCGACGGCGATGGTTCCCCGAGAGCCATGCGCCTCGGCGACGGCCACCCCCAGGAGCGATGGCAGTGCAGCACGTGTGAGCAGTTCGCGCGCCGCGCCAAACGCCGTGCTCCGCCCGCCGGCGATGCACCACACGTCGTCGGCCAGCGCGGAGGCAACCGACAGGTCGTGCGTTGCCGCCAGCACGGTGGCGCCCGCAGCGGCCTCCGCGCGGATCTCGCGGACGAGCGCCGCGGCCTCCGGAGGGTCAACGGCAGCGAAGGCCTCGTCCAGGAGCAGCACTCCTCCGGGCTCGTGCTGTGCAAAGGCACGTGCCACGGCGACGCGTTGCTGCTGTCCGCCCGAGAGTGCGTGGAAGGGTCGATCCGCAAGCTGCGTCAGGCCGCTCCGCGCGAGTGCGTGCGCGATGCGTTCCGGGGAGGCGGGCCGCAGCACGCGACCGAGCGCCACGACGTCGCGGACCGAGAACGGCGCCCCGACCTCGGGACGCTGCGCCACCAGCGCCATGCGCGCCGCACGCTGTGCCGCAGGCATGGTGTGGACGGGCGCGCCGTCCAGGAGGATGGCACCCTGCTCCGGCGCCAGCATGCCGGCGGCAGCTCGGAGCGCGGTGGTCTTGCCGCCGCCGTTGGGTCCGATGAGGACGGTCACGCGCCCGGCCGAGGGCGCCACCTCTCCGGGTGCGAACATGAATGCACCGCGCGCGATGATCGGTGATTGGAATCGCAGCGCGCTCATGCCATCCACCCCGCCGCGGTGCGTCGAAGGAGTACCAGGAACGCCACGCCGCCGAAGACCGCGGTGACGGCGCCAAGCGGCAGCCTTCCGCCTCCGATGTCAATCCATTGCCGAAGCGCGTCCGCCGCCGTGAGGAGCCCCGCGCCCGCCACGGCCGCAGCCGGAACCAGGATCCGGTTGCGGGCACCAACGAGGGCGCGTGCGCAGTGCGGTGCCAACAGACCGACGAATGCAATCGGGCCACAGAGCGCGACCGTGGCAGCGGTGGCCACGCCGCAGCCGATGAACATGGCGGTGCGCATCGGACCGAGGGCGATGCCGATCGATCGCGCTTCATCGTCGGAAAGTGCCGCGCCGTCGAGCCGATTGCCCCAGGCGGCGCCGAGGCCCGTCAGTCCCAGCGCGGCGGCCGCACAGGCGGCGAGGGAGCCCATGTCGGGGACCTCGGGAATGCGCCCAAACAGCCAGCCGGTGAGGAGACCGCGCCGCTCCGGTGGCAGCAGCGCTTCCGCCACCGTGGATCCGGCGCTTGCGATGGCGCCGACGATGACGCCGCCGAGGATCAGCGTGATCGGGTCAAGCGCGCCATGGCGTCGAGAGAGGAGGAGCACGCAGCCGAGTGCCAGCAGTGCCCCCGCGAGCGCCGGCGCCCCGAGCGCAGCACCCGTCGGCGCAGCCATGCCCGCGATGGAAGCCGCAAGCGACGCGAACGCCACGCCTGCACCGGCCCCGCTGGTGACGCCGAGTACGAAGGGTGACGCCAAGGGGTTGCGCAGGAGCGTCTGGAGGATCGCGCCGGACGCACCGAGGGCCGCGCCCGCCGAACACGCCACCAGCACCGCATCAACACGGAACTGGCCAAGGGTCGGTCCGGGCCAACCGACGACCAGGCTGCCGTCGAGCGTCCGGACCACGAGGAGCCGCGCGGCCACCGCGATGCACGACGCCACCGCCATGAGCGCCAGCCCGATCATCGGACGCCGCTGCATCATCCACCGCTCCTTGCCGAGGCGATGGACTCGTCCACGCGATGGAGCGAGGCCGGGCCATCCACCAGCATGCGGGCACTCGGCTCCAGGAGGTCCGGCGCGTCCACCTGCACCTGCACCGGCGACGCACTGCCAATCCAGGAAGGCAATGCACCGCGACCGATCACCACCACGGCGGCAGGTGCCAGGCGAATCACGTCCTCGGCCGTCAATGTTGGGTATCCGGCCTTGCTGATGGCGTTGGCACCACCCATGGTTCGCCAGAGGTCGTCCACGTACGTGCCGGCCCCGAACGCCATCGGTGGGTCCACCGAGAACAGGAAGAGCACCGGCAGGGTGGTCCGTACCGGCGCGGCGATTGCCCGTTGGTGGCGCTCCAGCAGATCACGCGCTGCCGCTTCCGCACCAGGGATGCCGCCCGCAGCCAGGAGCTTCGCCAGTGGAGCAAGACCGGCGCGAACGTCCTCGACACGATCGAAGTGCCAGGTATGGACCGAGGCACCGCTCGTTGCGGCCACTGTTTCGAGCGCCGGGTCCTCGGTACTTGATTGGCGCAGGATGAGGGTCGGATGGAGCGCGGCGATTGCCTCGAGGTTGCGGTCCTCGAGCGTGCCCACGATCACCGCATCCGGCGCCTCGCACCAGGGAGTGCGCCCCACCACGGCACCCTGCCCGCCCAGCATGCAGACAGTGCGCGTCAGTGCGGGGCTCAGGGAGACGATGCGGGCCGCGTTTCCCGCGGCCGGTGTGCGTGCCCCCTCAACCGGTGCACGACCACATGCCGCCGCGAAGGCAAGCGCCGCTGCCGTGGCAAGCGAGGCAAGGATGGGCTGCATGCGATCCACGTCACGGATGCTACGGAAACGCACGCGCACCCCCGATTGCCGGATCCCCGATACGCTGACTATGCATGTCAGGCTTCCTTGCCACGCTCCGTTCCCTGTTCCTCGGCCGCGACGACGCGCCCGCCGCCGTTCGCCGCGGCGGTCCGGACCGGATCGACGCCGCGGGCGCCATGCCGGTGCCCGCCGACAGCCAGGAGATCGTCACCATGGCGCGCGACTTCCGCGCGTTCCTGGACATGCAGGACCAGCGCCAGCAGGAACTGGCCCGCGTGGTGAGCGCGCTGCCCCAGAGCATGGGCGCCCTGCCGGAACTGGTTCGCCAGCAGACCCGACTGGCCGACCTGGTCGCCCAGCAGCTGATGTACACGCGCCAGCGCGATGAGCACGTCGAGAAGACGCTCGCCCGCATCACCCAGGGCGTCGAGCAGCAGCGCGACGTCATGAGCCTGGTGCAGCAGCAGCTGGACCTGAACCACGAGAGCGCCATGAAGGTGGCGGACGGCGTGACCACGCTTGCGAGCGCGGTCGTGCAGCTGCAGGCCACCACCGACCGCAGCTCGGCGGCGCTTCAGGGGCTCCTCGAGAAGACCACCGAACGCGACGCGAACGTCCAGAAGCTCCACACCGCGCTCCAGAACTGGCTGCTGTTCGTGGCCATCGTCAGCTGCATGACCTTGGTCGGCGGCGTGATCCTTGCGTGGATTGCGCTGGAGTCGGGACGTGCGCAGCCGGCCGTCACGGCGCCGCCGGCCGCGGTTTCGCCCGCCGAGGCCGACGCACCCGCAGTCACGACGGAACTCCCATCGGCTCCTGCGCCTTCCGGCACTGCCATGCCCGCCCTCGGCGGCGCACCGCAGCCGATGTCGGGCGCAGCGATCCCCGCCACCGGCGGCGCAACCCCGCAGTAAGCAACACGCATTCGTCAGCAAACGGGGGTCAGCACGCCGCCATCAGGCGTTCAGCTGCGTGCGCGCGATCCGCTGGTACGGCTCGCACGATGCCATCAATTCCTCGTGCTTGCCCGAGGCCACCACGCGACCGGCATCCATGACCACGATGCGGTCGGCCGCAAGCACGGTGGAGAGCCGGTGCGCGATCACCAGCGTGGTGCGGCCTTCGCCGAACTCGCGGATGGCGGTGTTGATGAGCTGCTCGCTCTCCGCGTCCACCTGGCTGGTGGCCTCGTCCATGATGAGGATCCGCGGATCGCGCAGCACGGCGCGCGCGATGGCGATGCGCTGGCGCTGGCCGCCGGAGAGCGACGTGCCACCCTCGGCCACTTCCGTCTCGTAGCCCTTGGGCAGCTTCTCGATGAAGCCCGCGGCATGCGCGCGTACCGCGGCATCGCGCACCGCCGCATCGGTGGCGCCGTCGAGGCCGAAGCGGATGTTCTCGGCGATGGTCCCACGCACCAGCACGGCGTCCTGCGTGACAACGCCCACCTGCGCACGCAGGCTGCGAAGCGAGTGCGTCATGATGTCCGCGCCATCCACGGTGATCCGGCCGGAGCCGGGCGTGAAGAGCCTCGAAAGCAGCGCCAGCAGCGTGGTCTTGCCGCATCCGTTGGCGCCGACCAGCGCCACCCGCTCGCCGTGACCGATGGAAAGATCGACCTCGCGGAGGGCGTCGGTTTCCGCCGTCTGGTAGCGGAACATGACCTGCTCGAACCGGATGTCGCGCGCATGCGCGGGCAGCGTGGGCTTGCGGCGCTCCAGGTGGTCCTCGCGCTCGACGTCCATGATCTCGGCGAGTCGTTCCGCGGGAGCGGAGGCCGCCTGGATGTCGTTGACGAACCCGGCGATCGGCTTGAGCGATCCGCCCGCGGCCGCCAGCGCGCCCAGCGAGAGCACGAAGGTGTCGAACTGTAGCTTGCCGTCGATGATCTGCCGCGCCGCGATCAGGGCAAGCGCACAGATCGACATGATGGCGATGGTCTCGACGATCGGTGCCGACATCGACTGCGCGAACCGAACGCGCATTTCCTGGCGGACCACCTCGGTGTTCACCACGTCGAAACGACGGAT
>CAMBSR010000154.1 GCA_945870475.1 Phycisphaera mikurensis NBRC 102666 | reverse complement strand
GGCAACCCGGAACCCGCGTTCCTGATCCGCAACACGCGTCCGGTGGCGCCGCCGAACCTCTTCGGCAGCACGCGCAACCACGTGGAGTTCTTCCTCCCGGGCGGCGCGCGATGCATCTGGTGGAGCGGCGCATCGCGCGTGGCATCGGTGCGGCAGGGCGTGCCCATCGACCTCATCGTGCGGCCGTCGCTCGACACCTTCCGCGGCGCGCGTCGCGTGCAGCTGGTGGTCGATGACCTTCGCACTCCGAGATAGTTGCGGGCGCTTCCGGCGCCGACGTTCAGAGCAGCATCTCGCTGCCGGCAACGATCGCCTTCGCCGGCGGATGCCTGCGTAGGTCATCGGGCCCGCGCGCGGTGAGCGGCGAGATCTCGATCGCGCAGTCGGGCTGGCCGTTGGCGTGGCACGGGACGGGCACGCCGGCTTCCTTCAGCCATCGCACGGCGCGTTCCACCTGGATCGCCTTGCTCGTGGCGGGGCTGTCCTCGCCGGAGGCGTTCTTGATGGGCGCGAACTCCTCCACGCGGTCGGTGCGCAGGACGATCGGGCTCTCCGCCTCGTGCAGCGCATCGAAGACGAAGCTCTCGAGCTTGATGGCGTTCGGCTCTGCGGGCTCCGTGCGCTGGCCCGTGGCCGGGTCGACGAAGGGCACCTTCTTGATGGCGCGGTGCCAGGGCAGCACCGAGCCGAGCGGATGGTCGGTGAGCTTGCGGATGAACTCGACGCCGATCACGTGGATCGCGATCGAGCCCTCGCCGTAGATGATCTCGCCGGAGGCATCGCGCGCGTCGGAGATCTCCTTCGGTGCGTCGCTGTATTCGAGCACCGTGAGGCGCGGCGCCTTCACGAAGACGCCCACCTTCTCGGTGGTGTCGCGCTTGAGGACGCTCTTGGAGCTCATCTCCGCGCTCGAGTCCGGCGCTGCCACGTGGAGCCCCAGGAAGAGCGGGTCGATCACGTGCACGTTCGGGTTGTCCACCTGGAAGTAGCAGAGGTGCTCGATGCCCGACGCCTGCATGTGGTCGATGGCGCCCGCCTGGCGCAGGGCCTTCAGCGAACCGCCGTGGCCGTCCGGGTTGAGCGCCGGCTGCCACGCGTGCTCGAGCATCACCTTGCCGTCGAGGGTCACGCTCGGCACCATGCCCTGCGCAAAGAGCATCGTGTCGCCGCGCGGGCGGCCGAACCAGCGGTTGTCCTCGAAGAAGCGCTCGGTCTCGTCGTGGTTGGCCTCGCTCGTCATCACGAACCACGGGATCCGCACGCCGTAGGCGCGCTCCGCGGCCATGATCTGCTCGGCAAACACGCGGAACAGCGGCTTGCCCGCCACCGGCGTGGCCGGGAACGTGCCCTTTGGGCCCTTCCAGCCGAGGCGAGTGCCCTGGCCGCCGGCCACGATGAATGCCGCCACCTTGCCGCGGCGCACCAGGTCGTCGCCGATGGTGCGGTACTTCTCGGCATCCGCCATGCCGCGCATGTACGGGCGAACCGGGCGGATCTCGGAAGCCGCCGGCTTCGCAAGCGATGCCGCCTGCGAGAGCATCGAGCCCAGGTGCTCGAGCGGCAGCGTGGCGATCGCGGCCAGCAGCTCGGCGCGGCGCGCATCGTCCAGCGATTCCCAGAACGCGAGCAGGTGCTCCTGCCCGGTCCGCTCGAGGCGCTGCTTGGTTTCCGCAAGGGTCGGCGTGTTTCGCATCTCGTGGTGTCCGGTCGAATGTCGTCGTGTTCGTCGTGTCTCGCGCGGGTGCTCGGGCTGCGTGATCAGGCCTTCGGCTCGATCGGCGCGCTCCAGCCTTCCGGTCGGTGGCGGACGATCAGCCCGCTCTCGAGGTAGATCACCTGCTCGCACACGTTGGTGCAGTGGTCGGCGATCCGCTCCACGCTCTTGGTCACGCTCATCAGGCCGAAGGCGAAATGCACCGAGAGGTGTCCGGCCGCCACCTGCTCCTGGGCATTCATGAGGATCTCGCGCTTGAAGCGGTCGACGGTGTCGTCGAAGAGGAGCACCTGGCGAGCCAGGTCCGCGTCGTGCTTGAGGAGCGCGCGGTTGGTGTCGCGCAGCATGCCGATCACGCTGTTGGCCATCACGCGGAACGTGTCCGGCACGCGGAGCTGGCGGGTGCGCTCCTCGAGCACGCGCTCGGCGATGTTCACGCCGCAGTCGGCGATGCGCTCGTACTCGTTGTTGCACTTCACGATGGTGAGGACGCTGCGGATCGCGTGCTCGTCGGTCTGGCCCATGCCAAGGAGCGGCACGGAGCGCTTCTCGATCTCCACGTCCACGCGGTCCACCTCGGTGTCGAGGGTCTCGATGCGGGCGGCCTTCGCCAGGTCCAGGTCGAAGTAGCTCTCCACGGCAAGCGTGCAGAGGTCAAGGACGCGAGCGCCCTGGTGGACGATGTCGTGCTCGAGCGCCGCCAGGCGGTCGTGGAAGGTGGCCATGGGCGAATGGTACCCCGCACCGAGCGCGTCCATGCGTGGTGCGCTCCTATACTTGTCTTCCCCATGGCGCTCCTCTGCGTCAACATCGACCACGTTGCCACCGTCCGGCAGGCACGCCGCACGTACGAGCCATGCCCCATTGCCGCCGCGCACCAGGCGATGGCCGGTGGCTCGCACGGCATCACCGTGCACCTGCGCGAGGACCGTCGCCACATCCAGGACGCCGACGTGCTGCGCCTGGCAGAGGAATTCCGCGGCAAGCTCAACTTCGAGATGGCCGCCACCGACGAGATGGTGTCGATGGCGCTGCGCATCAAGCCCGTGATGGCGATGCTGGTCCCCGAGGGACGCCACGAGGTGACCACCGAGGGCGGGCTCGATGTCCTCTCGCAGGAATCGCGTGTGCACGAGGTGATCGCGCGCCTGGCAGCGGGCGGCGTCCGGGCCAGCATCTTCATCGACGCCGTCCCCGCACAGATCGAGGCCGCGCACCGCTGCGGCGCCTCGGTCTGCGAGGTGCACACCGGCCCGTGGGCGCACGCCGTGCACGGCAACGGCGACCGCTGCGATGCCCCGGCGGCGCTTGCCGAACTTGCCAAGGTGCGCGCCGCGGGCGAGGCGATCCGCGCCCATGGCATGCAGTTCAACGCCGGCCACGCGCTCAATTACGTGAACGTCGGCCCGGTGGCCGCACTTCCCGGCCTGAACGAACTCCACATCGGCCACGCCATCGTCAGCGAGGCGGTGTTCACGGGGCTGCGTTCCGCCGTCGCGCGGATGCGCGCCTGCATCGATGGTGCTGCGGCGGGCGTACACTCGCCGGCATGAGCACGCGCATCGGTTTCCACGGCTGCTACACCGCCATCGTCACCCCGTTCAGTGCCGACGGCACGTCGGTGGATCTTGCGCGCCTCGAAGAGGGCGTGCGTCGCCAGGCGGCGGGTGGCGTCACCGGCATCGTGCCGTGCGGCACCACCGGCGAGAGTCCCACGCTGACCGAGGAAGAGCATGCGCGCGTCGTGGAGACCGCGGTGCGCGTCGGTCGTCCGTTCGGGCTGCAGGTGGTGGCGGGCGCGGGCTCGAACTCCACCGCGCATGCCGTGCACCTCCAGAAGCTCGCGCGCCAGCTCGGCGCCGATGCCGGCCTCCAGGTCACGCCGTACTACAACAAGCCGTCGCAGGAAGGCATCTACCGCCACTTCATGGCGGTGGCCGATTGCTGCGACCTGCCGGTGATGCTCTACAACATCCCCGGCCGCGCGGGTGTTGCCATTGCGCCCGAGACCGTCGAGCGCCTGAGCCGCCATCCGAACATCCAGGCCATCAAGGAAGCCACCGGCAGCATGGACTCGGCCAGCGAGATCCGCCAGCGCTGCGGCATCACCGTCCTCTCCGGCGACGACAGCCTGACGCCGAGCTTCGCGGCCGTGGGTGCGGCGGGCGTGGTGAGCGTGGTCAGCAACCTGGTCCCCGGCCGTGTGGCGGAACTCTGCCGCCTGCTTGCCGGCAACGATTTCCGCGCCGCGCTCGAGGTGCACATGGCGCTGCTGCCTCTCTCGAAGGGCCTGCTCTCCATCGACGTCAACCCGGTGCCCGTGAAGTGCGCGCTTGCCTCGCTCGGCCTCGACACCGGCATGGTGCGCCTGCCGCTCGCCGCTGCGTCGGCGCAGGCCGCCACGCGCATCCGTGAGCTGGTGGTGTCTGCCGGCATCGTCGCAAGCGCCGTGCCCACGCCCGCAGGGGCCGCACGTTGAACCTGCACGCGCCGCAGTACGACACCGCCTCGCTTCCCTACAAGGTGGCGGTCCTCTGCTACCTGTGGGACGCGGACGGCCGCATCCTGATGCTGCACCGCAAGAAGGTGCCGAACATCGACATGTACTCGCCGGTGGGCGGCAAGGTGGAGATCAGCCGCGGCGAGAGCCCGCATGAATGCGCGGCGCGCGAGGTGGAGGAAGAGACCGGCCTGCGCCTGCGCGTCGAGGACATGCGCCTCTTCGGCATGGTGAGCGAGCGTGCCTACCAGGGCGAGATGCACTGGCTGATCTTCCTCTTCGAGTGCACCCGCCACGTGCGGCCGGACGAGATCGCGCACAGCGAGTTCGACGAAGGCCGCCTGGAGTGGATCCCCGAGGCCGACGTCGAGAAGCTGCCGATCCCCGTCACCGACCGCGAGATCATGTGGCGCCAGGTGCAGAAGCACCGCAACGGCGGCTTCTTCTCGGTGGACATCGATTGCAGCACCACGCCGATGACGCACGTGGTGCGCGAGAGCCGCTAAATCCGTACCCGGTTACATATGCACCAATTTCCCGGGGTGCTGTCGGTACGTCTCAGGCGCCCAAGGAAATTGGTGCATATGTAACCGGGTACGGATTTACTGCTTCACACCCCCGCCACGCGCGCACACTCGTCGCACAGCGCGTTCGCGCGTTCGGCCGTCGCCGCCTCGGCGATGATCCGGATGATCGGCTCCGTGTTGCTCGCGCGCAGGTGCACCCAGCCGTCGGCAAAATCCACGCGCACGCCATCCACGTCGCTGATCCGCTCCTTCGCGAACGCGGCCTTCACCTTGGCGAGCGCCGGCGCCACCGCGGCCATTCCGCCCACCGCGGCCAGCTCCATCTTTCGCTTGATCATCGCGTAGCGCGGCAGGGCGGCCACCAGCGCCGAGAGCGGCTTGCCTTCGTGCGCCAGCAATTCAAGCGTCAGTGCCATCGCCGTCAGCGAATCGCGCACGAAGCACACCGGCGGATAGATCACGCCGCCGTTGCCTTCGCCGCCCAGGATGCCGTTCGCGCCGCGCAGGCCGGCCACCACGTTCGCCTCGCCCACCGCCGTGCGCACCACGCGCGAACCCGCAAAGCGCGCCGCCACGTCGTCGATCATTCGGCTGGTGCTCAGGTT
>CAMBSR010000153.1 GCA_945870475.1 Phycisphaera mikurensis NBRC 102666 | reverse complement strand
ATGTCGCAGAGGCGCAGCTGGCCGTCCTTCGCCTTCACGCGGTTCATCACCGTCAGCATGGTGCCGAGGGCGGCGGACGAGAGGTGCTCGACGCCCTTGAAGCTGACGATCAGGCGCGGGCGCGGCGAGTCGTCGACGAGCTTGGTGAGCTCGTTGCCGATCATCCGGATGACCACTTCGTCGATGACGTGCTTTTCGGTGAACTCGATGCGCGTGCACTCGGGATCGTTGTGGACCCGGAGATAGCTTTGCTGCGGCTGTGCCATTGCCGAAAGTGTACCCCTGTGCGCGCAGGCAGCCCATGCGGGGGAGCGGAAACGGCGCCGGAAGGCGGGGGTCCCGCGCCGCGCCGCACCGGACCGCGCCGCAAAAACAGGATCGGGCGCCCGACGGCGCCCGATCGAGGTTTCGGCATGGAGCCCCGGCTCAGTAGCCGGCGCCGGGAGACATCTGCTGGCGCAGGCCCGGGAAGAGCGCGTCTTCCTGTTCCTGCTGGATGATGATCTCGGGGCGGATCATCAGGAGGAGCGACTTCTCTTCCTTCGAGATGATGCGGTTGGTGAAGAAGCGGTTGACCACCGGGATCTTCGACAGGAGGGGCACGCCCACCTCGATCTCGAGCTCGGTCACGTCACGCTGACCGCCGAGGAGGATGGTGCCCTTGTCCGGCACGGTGACCGTGGTGTTGATCTGGGTGCCCGTGACCCGGGGCAGCTGGATCGTGCCTGAGAAGGTGGAGGCGCGGCCACCGCCGCCGCCCGCTCCGCCGCCGCCGCCGGCAGCACCGGTGATCTCCTGGCTTGAGAAGTTCGGGTTCTGGTTCAGGCCGAACAGCACCGTCATGGTGACGTAACGACGGTCGCCCGAGATGCAGGCCTCGACGTCGAGCACGAAGCCGACAAGCAGGTTGCTGATGATCGGCGAGAACGCACCGGAGTTGTCGCCCGTGACCGGGACCAGGTTGGACACGTAGGAGATCACGCGGGCCACGCTGATCCACGAACGCTGGCAGTTGTAGAGCGTCAGGCGCGGTGCGGTGAGCACCACGTTGCGCTGGTCGGCCTGCGTGGCGGTGATCAGGAGGTCCACCTGGACGTCGTCGAGGTAGGTGAAGCCGGTGGTGAGCACCGGGTTCGCCACTGCGGCGATGCCGAAGGGGTTGAGGCCCGCGGCGGCGAGCTGGTTCACGAGCGGCAGGCCTTCCTGCTGAACGTTCACCGCAGACACTTCGCCCTTCTGGACGCCGATCTGCTGCACCGGGACGGACGAGCCGTAGGTGATGTCCTGGCCGAAGCCGGGAGGCAGGTCACCCTGGTTCGTCGGGAAGCCGGTGCCGCCGATGGGCTGGTTGGCGCCATCCGTGGTTCCGGGGGTTCCGAAGATCACCGGGTTCTTCAGGCGGCCCGCGGCGGTCTCGCCCGTGCCGGTGCCGGGCCGTCCGGCCTGGTAGAAGAAGTCGCGGAGCTGGAAGTTCGGATCCACCGCGCGGGCGGCCGACCACATGCGATCGTTGGAGTTGAAGTACAGGTCGAAGTCGATGCCGATCTGCTCGAAGAAGTCGAGCGAGATCTGCACGACGCGGCCTTCGATGTTGATCTGCAGTGCCCGGATCGCGCGCAGCTGCTGGAGCAGGCTCTCGATGTCGCGGTGCGCCGAGGGCGAAGCCGTGACGATGAGGTTGCGGTTGAATTCCGCGATGCGGTCGGTGCCCTGGCCGCGTTCTTCCCAGTTGGCGCTGACCTGGTCGTAGATCAGCTGCTTGAGCTGGTCGATGAGTTCCTGCGGGTCGCCGCGCTCGGGGGCCTGGCCGGGGTTGCCGAACGGCGAACCACCGCCGCCGCCACCACCGCCACCGCCGCCGGAACCGCCGCCGCCGCCGCCGTAGCCGCCGCCGCCGCCACCGCCGGCGCCGCCGCCACCCGCGCCACCACCACCGCCGCCGCCGCCGGTCTGGACGGCCTGGTTCAGGTTGAACTCAGGGGCGTTGTCGAAGTCAGGTGCACGGAACAGGAGATCGCGCACGTCGTAGACGAACGTGACCTGCTTCCTCTGCACGCCGGCCTTCGTGGTGATGACCACGATGCCGTCCTGCACGTCGAAGGCGAGCGGCTCGCTCGGGGGCGCATCGCCGTTCTTGGAGACGACCGCTTCGAGGACGCGCTTGATTGCCGACTCCATGTTGGAGCTGCCGAGATCGAGGGTCACCGCGGTCTGCTCGGGCTCGAGGCCAACTTCCTTGAGCTGCGCCCAGTCGATGAGGAAGTCGACCTTGGTCTGGTTCTTGAAGTAGTCGCACGCCTGCTCGAGGGTGGGGCCGGTCGAGAACGGCACCGGGAGCGTGGTGGACTGGAGCTTGTTCCAGGTCGGCATGTTGACCTCGGCCTCGCGGTAGCCGCTGGCGCCGTAGTCGGGCTCGCGGACGCGGCGGTCGCTCAGCTCCTGCCAGTCCTCGGGGTAGGTGACCAGCGCGTTGGTCGAACGCGGGCCGGCGCCCGACACATTGACGTGCGGGGGCACGGTGGCCTCGAGGGCCTCGTCGTTGAGGCGCGAGTAGCCGTACGAGCGGCGCTTCTGCGTCTCCGCGTAGCGCACGTACATCTCGGTGGTGTGCAGCGCGTCGCGCAGGGTCAGTGCGGCGGAGTTGTTGGGGTCGAGCGCGAGGGCGCTGTCGAGCACCTGCAGGGCCTCGGTGTACTTCTGCTGCATCTGCAGCTTGCGCACGTTGAGGAGGATCTCGTTGACGCGCTTGGTGCGGTTCTCCGCCTCGGTGCGCTGCGCGGTGGCGGTCTGCTCGCCCTGCGAGGTGCGGGCCTGCTGGTCGGTGGCCAGCTTGTGCTGACGCGACTCTTCGCCGATCTGGTCGACGAGCTTCTCCGACTCGGCGGACATCTGCTCGAACTCGGCAGCGCCGAGGACGTTGCGGGCCAGGTCAAGGCGGGTGCGCGCGGTCACCGCGGCAAGCTTCGCCTGGTCGTAATCCTGCTGGGTCAGGAGACCCTGGGCGCGCTTGATGTCGGCGGTGAACTGCGCAGTGGCCTGCTGGCGGCGGACCTCGCGGTCGCTCGAGACGCTGCCGATGACGGTGCCGCCCTCGAGCATGGCCTGGGCGCGGGCGCGCTCGCGCGTTGCTTCCTCGTCGCCGGGGAGGAACTGCAGGAGCGTGGACCAGCCGTTGGCGGCCTGGGACCACTCGCCCTTCTTCATCGCTGCCTGCGCGGCGGTGCGGATCTGCTCGGCGTTGACGGCGACCTCGCCGTCGTTCTTGCCGGCGGCGGCCTTCTTGGGTTCAGCCTTCTTGGGCTCGTCCTGCTTCGGAGCGGGAGCGGGCGTCTCCGGTTCGTCGGCGGCGGGAGCGTCCTGCTTGGGCTCCTCGGCAGCGGGGTCGTCCATCGCCGGCTCCTCCGGCGGATCCTTCGGATCCTGCGCCTTCGCAGCGGCGTGGGCCGGCGCGGCAATTGCCATCGGAAGCACGGCGGTCACGCCGAACATCGCGACGACGAGCGTCGTCTGGAGAGCGTGGGAAGAGCACACGGACAGGGCGCTCAGCGGACGGACGGATCCATTCATCTCTTCACGGGGCATGTCTGCTCCTAAGAACCTGCAGGCAGTGGCCTGCACGCGGACAACGACGGAATCGCCGCAGAGCGGCGCTGTAGCCAAAGCAACTCCAACCAAGCAACTGCAACCAAGCAACTGCAACCAAGCAACACCTTCGGACGCGGTTGTCCGGGGGATCGACCCACATCCGAATTTCGGCGATGGCCGATCGTCGGGCAGAGGGGACGGGGAGGCTACCCTCGCCCCGTAAGTCGTGCAAAGGAGGGGTTCAGGGGTGGAAAACCCGTCAGGTGCGGCTGCCCGGGCGAACCTCGCTACACTCCGAACCTCGATGCCCAGCCACACCGAGACCATCAGCTGCCGGCTCGCACTCGAAGACGGGACGGTCTTCCAAGGCCGTGCGTTCGGTCTTTGTACGGATGGCGCCACCGCCGGCGGCGAGGTGGTGTTCAACACCGCCATGTGCGGCTACCAGGAAGCGATCACCGATCCGTCCTACACCGGGCAGATCCTGACGATGACCGCGCCGGAGATGGGCAACTACGGCGTGGCCACCGAGGACGGCGAGAGCCGCTCCGCCGCCGTGGCCGGCTTCGTGGTCCGCGAGGCGATCCTGGAACCGAGCAACCATCGCGCGGTCGCCGGACTCTCCGAGTGGCTCGCCAGGAGCGGGGTCATCGGCATCGAGGGAATCGACACTCGTGCGCTGGTGCGCATCCTCCGCATCAAGGGCGCGCTCCGCGGCATCCTCTTCGTGGGCAGCGCCAAGACCGACGACGAACTGGTGGCCATGGCCAAGGCCCTGCCCTCGATGGCCGGCCAGAACCTGGCCGGCTGCGTGAGCCCGGCGTCGGGCAGCACGTGGCGCGAGGGCCTCGGCGAATGGACGCTGCGCGGCCAGCCGCGCGCGGGCCGCACCTTCAAGGTGGTGGCGCTCGACTGCGGCGCCAAGCACAACATCTACCGAAACCTTGCCGAGCGCGGCTGCGACATCGAGGTGGTGCCCCACGACCTGAGCGCCGCGGAGATCCGCGCGCGCAAGCCGGACGGGCTCTTCATTTCCAACGGCCCCGGCGACCCGGCGGCGGTGGAGCGCACCATCGCCACGCTGCGCGAGATCGCCGGCGAAGTGCCGACCTTCGGCATCTGCCTCGGTCACCAGCTGCTGGCGCTCGCTCTGGGCGCCAAGACGTGGAAGCTCAAGTTCGGCCATCGCGGCGCGAACCAGCCGGTGCGCAACCTGCTGACAGGACGCGTGGAAATCACCAGCCAGAACCACGGCTTCTGCGTGGATGAGGAATCGCTCCGCGCCGTGGGTGGAGAGCCCACGCACATGCACCTGAACGACGGCACGCTGGCCGGCTTCCGCCACACGGCGAAGCCGATCTTCAGCGTGCAGTACCACCCCGAGGCATCGCCCGGGCCGCACGACAGCGCGTACCTCTTCGACTGCTTCGTCACCATGATGCAGACGCGCCGGCCGATCACCGCCGCCGACATGGAAGCGGTGCAGCGCACGCTGGCCGCGGTGTGACGAGCCGCACATGAGCCTGTTCGCTTCCGGAGACCGCACCGTGAGCCTGCTTGCGCAGGTGGCGGTGGAGCGGTCCGTCGATCGCTATCCCGACGGGCTCACGTACGCGGTGCCGGCGGCACTTGCCGACCTGCGCGCCGGCGAGCACGTGCGCGTGCCGCTCGGCCGTGGCGACTCGTCGGTGGAGGGCATGGTGGTGCGCGTGATGCCGGCCGATGCGGCGTCGAACGTGCCGCTCGCCAAGCTCAAGTTCATCGAGGGACGCTCGACCGCCGCGCCGCCGATGCCCGCGCAGCT
>CAMBSR010000152.1 GCA_945870475.1 Phycisphaera mikurensis NBRC 102666 | reverse complement strand
AGGCCGATCCCGCAGCGGACTGGCCCCGTCGCCTTGCGGGGCGGGCGGCATGGCGCCGCCCGCGTACTGGCCCCATCGCCTTGCGGGGCGGGCGGCATGGCGCCGCCACTGCCCCTCCGGCGAAGGGGCCAGGCACGGGGTGTGCCAATGGCGTCGGTTCGGCAATGGCCTCACCGCCGCGCTCGAAGTTCATGTCTTGCGTGCGTTGCGAATCAGCGCGTACCGGACTTCATTCGGGCCACGAACGCGGCGTACTGCTCGGGCGTGTCGATGCCGGTGAAGTGGGCCTCGCCCTCGGCGCAGAGGATGGCGTGGCCGTGCTCGAGGACGCGCAGCTGTTCCAGGCTCTCGGTGCGCTCGAGCGGGGTGGGGGCGAGCGCGATGAAGGTGCGCAGGAACTCGCGGCGGTAGACGTAGAGGCCCACGTGCTTCATGGGCTGCGCGGCCCCGGGGGCGCGGTCGCGGTCGAAGGGGACCAGGCTGCGGCTGAAGTAGAGGGCGCGGCCGTCGACGGCGCGCACGCACTTCACGATGTTCGGGTTCGCCGGATCCTCGCCGGGGGCGAAGGGGGACACCAGCGTGGCCATCGGGACGTCCGGTCGCGAGGCGAGGAGTTCCACCGTGCGGTCCACCAGTTCGGGCTCGATCTGCGGTTCGTCGCCCTGGATGTTGACGATGAGCGGTTCGTCCAGCGCGTCGGCAACCTCCGCGATGCGGCAGGTGCCGTTCGGGTGGTCGGCGCGGGTCATGCGGCTCTCGAAGCCGGCGGCGAGCACCACGCGGTGGATGCGGTCGTCGTCGGTGGCCACCACGATCCGGGACACGGTGCGGCACTGGGCGGCGCGCTCGAGGACGTGGATGATCATCGGCTTCCCGGTGAGGTCGGCAAGCGGCTTGCCGGGGAAGCGGGTGCTGGCGTAGCGCGCGGGGATGACGGCGGCGGCGCGGGCGGTCATCGCGCTTCCTCCGGAGCTTCGGGCTTCGGCGGGTGTGCCGGCGCGGCAGATGCGCCCGCTTCCGGCGGGAGATCAAGACCGGTTCCGCCCGAGAGCAGAGACTTCGCGGCCGTGCGCGCGTGTTCGGGATACTCCTTGCCGAAGACGAAGACCTTGCGATCATGGTCGAACACGAGGCCACGCTGCGCGGGGCGCGTGCCGGTTCGCAGGGTCAGCAGCACGTCGGTGCTCACCCATGGATCATCATGGAAATAGCTGTGTCCGAGCCAGCTGCCGAGCCGGTTCTCTGCGTCCACCACGTCGACGATGTCGACGTTGGCATCCTGCTCCAGGAACTTCACCTGCCGCGGGGTGAGTACCTCGAGCGGCTGGCCGAGCCGCGCGAACCCGGCCATCCACGCGGAGAGGTCCAGGGCCTTGTCGCGGCTGCTCACGTAGAGCGTGACGCGCTCGGGAATGGTGCTGGTGCCGTCGGACACGGAGTCGCGGAACTCGTCGAGGTCCATGTCGGGCGCGACCAGGACAAGTCGCCCGAGCTTGTTGCGCGCCCGCACCTGTGCAGCCGTCTCCGAGGCGTACATCAGGCGGAGTTCGTGAAGCGCCTCGACCGCCACGGGTGCGCCGGCGCTGTGGGCGATGATGTTGATCTTGGCGCACTCGGTACGGCGCGCCACGTGGTTCAGGAACTGGCGGAACCCGCGGATCGACGCCGTCGCGGCGCTCTTGTCGGTCTGGTACGCGAACACGCTCCCGGCGGACGGCCACTCGAAGAGCACCATGGCGCCGTCGCGGCCCAGGAAGTGGAACAGCTCGGCAGCGAGCGCCGCGTTGTCGGGCACGGTGGTGTTGAACCCGTGGACGAGGATGAAGAGTTCCTTCGACGGACTCTTCGCAAGCTGCGCATTGACGGCGGCCTCGAACTTCACGGCCACCTGCTGGTCGAGCGCCGGATCAGGGTCCAGTCCCGTGGCGCCCGTCCACATGGCGCCGAAATCCTCGATGGATCGGAGGGCGACCACGGGGTCGTCGGGGCGATTGTCCTCCCGCGAGCAGGCTTCCAGCGTGGACCAGTCGAACTTCCCGGCGCCGACGTCGACCGTCATCACGCCGAGGTGCATTTGCTGCGATCGCTTGTCGTTGAAGCGGGACGGTGAGTTGGCGGGGACGTGCTCCGCCACGCCGCGGTTCGACGCGATGAAGACCGGCACCGCGGTTGAGCGGAGCTCCGGCGGAGTCTGCGTGAACGGATCCGCGCCGGCGCGGTCCAGCCCCACCGGGGTGGGCATCAGCGTGTTGGCGCAGCCGGCGCCGCATGCGAGAAGCGCCGCGGTGAGCGCGGTGCGGGCGATGGTCCTGGCCATGATTCTGGCGACGATGCCCCTCATGGCGGTCATCCGTACGCGCGCACCAGTTCGTCGATTTCCTTGCGGCGGCTTCGGACGTCCTTGTAGCTGATGTTCTTGCGAACGATCGCGCTGCAGAGGTCGACGGCTTCCTTGGCGTGGGCCGCGGACTTCTCGAGCTTGGCAAGCTCCATGAGGGCGAGCATCAGGTCGTACTTGATGTCGAGTTCCTTCTCGGTCTGGCTCATGTCGAGCGCACCGAGGGCTTCCTTGTACTCGCTGACGGCCTCCGAGTGCCACCCCTCCTTGGAGAAGCAGCGTCCGAGCATCCACGCGCTGTTGACCTTGAGCTTCGGGTCGTCCTTGGCGGCCTGGAAGGCGGCCATGGCGTCCTGGTAGTTCCCCAGCTCGTACTCGACGCGGCCGAGGTCGGCCTTCATCTCGCGGTTGGTGGGGTACTTCTGCACGCGCTCGCGGAAGACCTCGCCCTCGATCTCGAGGAGCTTGGTGCGCGCGGCGTCGTGGGTCATCTGCAGCTGCGGGTTGTCCGGAGCCTGCTCGAGCTGCTCGCGCGCGGTGCGTTCGCTGCGGCGGACCGCGGCGATCCGCAGGTCGTCGGCGTTCATCTTGAAGCGGTATTCGTTGAGGCGCTTGAAGCCCGCCAGGAACACCTCGATGGCCTTCGCCTCGTCGTCGGCCTGCCCGCGCTTGCGGAGCAGGGAGCCGTAGCGGTTGATGGCCTCGGGCGACATCGGGTTGTCGTCGAAGTCCTTCCGCGCCTTGTCCATGGCAATCTCCTCGCTGCCGCCCGCGCCGGAGATGTTGTTGCTGGCCTCGAGCTGGCGCTGCTTCTCGGTGTCGCGCACCTGCGCGCGGAAGCCGCCGGTCTGGCCGAAGTTCTGCTGGTAGCCGCCCTGCTGGATGGCGCGCGCCGCGGTGAGCTGGCGGATGCGCTGCTCGAGCGCGCCGTCGGACGGATCGAGGCGCTGCGCCTCCTCGCCCGATGCGAACGCCTCGTTCCATGCCTCGACCTCGGAGAAGAGGTCGATGGCCTGGACCCAGACCTTCTTCAGCGGCTTCTTCTGCATCGCGTTGCGAAGCATGTTGATGAGCTTGGGCGCGAGCCACTGGCCCACCTCGGACTGCCCGGCCTTGCCCGCCGCTTCCATGAAGCGCATGGCGGCCGTGACGTTGTTCAGGTCACGCATCCACGTGTATTCGGTCACGACCATCTTGTCGATCGGGCCGGGGCCCTCGATCTCCTTGAGGTCCTTGCCGCTGGCAGGTGACTTCTGGTCGTGGAACTTGCACGCCACCTCGTACATGCCCTGGTGGGCGACCATGTTGCCCGGGTCGAACTTCAGCCCGTTGGCAAAGAGCTTGAGGGAGTAGTCGAGCTGCTCCGTCGCGCCCACGGTGCGGGCGTGGTCGAAGAACTTCCGCGCCTTTTCAGGCTGCGGCTCGAACGGCTTCTCGGAATTGCTTGAATCGCCTTTGCGCCAACCGAAGATCACGTGCAGTCTCCTTCGTGGATTCCGTAGCGTAGCATCGAAAGCGCATGCCCGAACCCGCCCCGAACGCAGCCAACGGAGCCCGTCCAGACACGCGAGTCCCCAAGCGGCAGGTGGTCCTGTACCCGGACCCCGTCCTGCGCCGCAAGGCCCAGCCGGTGAAGGCCGTCGACAGTTCCATACGCGAGCTGGTGGAGGACATGTTCCTGCTCATGGACCTGGAAGAGGGCGCGGGACTTGCTGCCCCGCAGGTGGGCGAGTCGCTCCGGATCTTCGTGACCGGGACCCATGAGCGCGGGGTGCCCCGCAAGGCCTACATCAACCCGGTGTTCGTGGAGCTCGGCGGCGATTTCGAATCGATGGACGAGGGTTGCCTGAGCCTCCCGGAGATCCGCGGCTCGGTGCGCCGCCCGACGCAGGTCACCATCCGCGCGCTCGATATCGACGGCCGCGAGTTCACCGAGACCAGCTCCGATTTCTCTGCGCGCGTCTGGCAGCACGAGTTCGACCATCTCGAGGGCGTCCTCATCATTGACAAGATGAGCCCGCTCGACCGCCTGCGGGTGCGTCGCGCTGTCAAGGACCTGAAGGCCGCCGCCGATGGGGATGCCTGAGATGGAGGGTGCGCCTGCTGCGCATGGCACTCCGCACGAGGCTCCGGCGACGCTGCCTGACGTGGTGTTCCTGGGCGCCGGCGCGTTCGGCGTGCCGGTGCTGCGGATGCTTGCCGATGCCGGCCGCGTGGCGCTCGTGGTGAGCCAGCCCGACCGCGTGGCGGGGCGCGGCAAGCAGCTGACGCCGACGCCGATCAGCGAGTTCGCGCTCGCGCGCGGGCTGCCGCTCCTGCGCCCGGAGGACTGCAACGCGCCGGACCAGTGCGAACTCATCCGCTCCGCGGCCACCGCGGCGGCGCAGCGTGCCGCGCGCGATGGAAGGCCGCAGCCGGGACCGGTGTTCGTGGTGATCGCCTTCGGGCAGAAGCTCTCGCCGCCCTTGCTTTCCGATGTCTTTGCCATCAACCTGCATGGGTCGCTGCTGCCGCGCTGGCGCGGTGCCGCGCCGATCCAGCGCGCCATGATGGAGGGCGACCCGGTGGCCGGCGTGAGCGTGATCTCGCTTGCCGAGCGCATGGATGCGGGCATGATGTACGCCGAGGAGCCCCTGGCAGTGGGCCCCAGCCAGACCGCCGGCGAACTGCATGACGCGCTCTCCGCGCTCGGGCCGGACCTGATGGCCGCGGTGCTCCACGCATGGTGCCGCGGCACGGTGCAGGCGCGGTCGCAGGACGAATCGCTGGCCACGCGTGCGCGCAAGCTCTCGAAGCTGGACGCGTGGGTGGACCTCACCATGCCCGCGGACCACGTGCGCGCGCGCATCAACGGGCTGAACCCGTGGCCGGGCTGCGGCATCTCGGTGGCCGGCACGCCGCTCATCGTGCGTCGCTGCGAGCCCGCGCCGGAGGCGGCGCCGGGTGCGCCCGGAACGCTGCGCATGGACGGCACGCTCTGCTGCGGAAGCGGGGCGGTGCGGCTTCTCGAGGTGCAGGCTGCCGGTGGTCGCGTGCTTTCGTTCGGCGCGTGGTCGCGCGGTGCGCGGCTCGAGGGCGAGCCGATGGTCACCAG
>CAMBSR010000151.1 GCA_945870475.1 Phycisphaera mikurensis NBRC 102666 | reverse complement strand
CGTGCCCCGCGTACTGATAGTTGCCGTAGACGGTGGCACCCACCGAGGTTCGCGCAAAGTCGGGGCTGTAGCGCTCGGACGGATGTTCGCCGTGATGGCTTGCGCAGTAGAGGCAGTCGCAGCGGTCGAGGTATCCGCCGCTCACGAGCAGGCCGAGGCCATCCCAGCCCTGCGGGCCGGCGCTCGCGAGACCGTTGCGCAGTCGCACCGCCATCAGTTCCTGGCGCTGCGGCGTGCTTCCCTCGGCGTTGACGCTCCGGCAGATGCGGTCGCCGTTCGTGTTGGCGTACATCGACAGGCCGACGCCGATGTGGCGCATGTTGGATGCGCAGCTCACCCGCTGCGCGGCCTGGCGCGTCGCGCGCAGCGAGGGCAGCAGGATGCCGCACAGGACGGCGACCACGCCCATGCAGACGATCAGTTCGATGACCGTGAATCCGGACCCCGAGCGGGCGCCCGAGGACGCTCGGCGCGATGACGGGAACGACGGGTATGGGAGTCGGTGGTACCGGCTCATCGTGGGTCTCCGTCAGCGGCGCGGCAATCGGGGATATTGCCGCGCGGGGCGCAGGGGCTGCGCCACGGCAGATTTTGCCACCCCTCCGGGCAACCTCAAGCGAAATCTGAACAAATTCGCGTGGTTTGGCGATCCAAGGAAGCAGGTGTGAGGCACATTGTTCTTGGTCGTGGCGGTTTCGCCCCCTCCTGAAAGGAGGCCCGATGGATCCGGTCGAGCAGCAGGATTGGTTGCTGATGCAGCGTGTGGGCCACGGCGACGAAGCCGCGATGGCCGAGCTGTACGACCGTTTCGTCGGGCTGGTCTACAAGTCATCGAAGCAGGTGCTGACCTCGCGGGCGGAGGCCGAGGATGCGGTGCAGGAATCGTTCGTTCGCCTGTGGCAGACGGCGGATCGCTTCGATCCCAGCCGCGCCAAGCTGGTGACCTGGGTGATGCTGATCACGCGTCGGCACCTCATCGATCGCCTGCGTCGCAAGGGCGCGCGTCCCGAGCAATTGGGGCTTGATTCCTCGGTCGATTTCCTCGGGCCGGTCCAGGAGCCGGTGCCTGAGCCGGGTGGCGACCACGACCTGGAGGTGCTGCGGCGGCGCATCGCGGAACTTCCGGAACTGCAGCGGGTGGTGATCGAGCGGACCTACCTCCAGGGATTCACGCTCCGGGAGGTCAGCGAGCAGCTCGGTGCGCCCCTCGGCACGGTAAAGAGCGCGCTCAGTCGCGGGCTTGGTCGCCTGCGCGACCGCCTCGCGTCTGATAATAAAGAGAACGGGCAAGATTCTTCCGCCTGAGCGGACCCGTGTCCCCTTGGGACACGAATAGGCCAACGGGAAGCGAGGACATGATGAAGTTCGGTGAAGGACACAATTCCGGCGAGCGCCAGACGGACCTGCGGGGGCAGGCAGTCCTGGATGCCTTGGGACTCTTGGATGAAGTTGAATCGGCGCAGTTCGAGCGCGCGTTCCACGACGCGCCGCCGTCGGTGCAGGCCGACCTGCGAGCGGTGCAGGCCGCGGTGGCGGTCGATCCCGCGTTCCTGGCGGACGGCGATCCGTCGCCCGACCTCCGCCTGAAGACGCTGGCCCGCGTCATGACCGCGGTGGAACAGCAGGAAGTGCAGTTCGCGCCCATCGCGCACATCGGCCGCACGGCCGCGCGCGCCGAGCGTCGCCCGGTGCGATCCATCGATGCCAACGAACTGGTCGAGCAGGCGATGGAGCTCTCGGCGCTGCGCAAGGATGTCGAGCGGTTCACCTGCAGTTCGTACTACTGGCGCGCGGCGGCCATTGCGCTGACCGCGGCGCTGACGGTGGCGCTGGTGTTCCAAGTGACCACCTCGCAGCTGGCGCTGCGCATCACGGGCTATGCGCTCGGTGCGGCGACGCCTGCGCAGATCTTCGAGGCGATGGGGCACCCCGGTGCGCTCCGGTCCTTTGAGAAGGCATCTTTCATTCGCGGCGTCGCTGGCGGCAGTGGCTCCGCGACCATTGCCACCGACCTCGCGAGCGGGAAGTCGCTGATGCTCGTGATCGGCCTCGTGGCGGGCAGCGAATACAGGCTTCAGCATCGCTCAGAGACCGGGTTCCCGACCGTGATCGCGACGTTCGTCGCGCAGGGCGGGATCTGCGGTGTCGAGATCGACACGGGTGCCGAATTGCTCAAGAGCGGCACGCTGTTGCTGATCGACGAGGAAAACAAGGTGGTGATGACTTCCTGATCGTCACGCCGTCGCCTCACTCCGCGCGGCGGCTCCACTCGAACTCAAGCGGCTCCAGCTCCTCCTGGAGCCGTTCTCGTTCCTGGGTGAGCTGGCGGCTCTTGGCGGCATCGGAATAGACCTTCGGGTCCATGAGGCTCGCGTCGATGGCGCGCGTGCGCTCCTCGATGGCGGTGATGCGCTTCTCGATGTCGCCCATGTTCATCTTGGACATCTTCGGGTCGCCGCTCGCCTGCTTCGCCGCCTGCTTGTTGGCGGTCGCGGGCTTCGAGTGCGGCGCGGTCTGGCGCGTGCGCTGCTCGGCCTTCGCCTTCTCGCGCTCGGTGGCGGCACGCTCGGCGGCCGCGCGCTGCGACTTCTCCTCGGCCTCCTTCTCCTCCCACTCGTCCCAGTTGCCGTCGAACTCGCGGGCGTTGCCCTCGCCGTCGAGGATGAGGAGCCGGTTGCAGCACGCCGCCAGCATGGCGCGGTCGTGGCTGATGAGGATGAGCGAGCCGTCGTAGCCGCCTTCGTCCGGGTCAGTGGAGAGGGCCATTTCCAGGCGCTCCGCGCTCGGGATGTCCAGGTGGTTGGTGGGCTCGTCGAGGACGATCAGGTTGTTCGCCGCGCTCACGAGGCCCGCGATCACCATGCGCCCGCGCTCGCCGCCGGAGAGGTTGCCGACGCACTTCTCCTGCTCGTTGCCGGAGAAGAGGAACGCGCCCGCCAGGTTGCGGGCCTGCTGCTCGCTGGCGCGGAGGCCGCCCTCGTTGGAGGCGATCACGCGCTGCAGGTACTCCCACACGGTGAGCATCGGGTCGATGTGCTCCTGCGTCTGGCGGAAGTAGCCCACCTTGATCTGCGGGCTCACCTTGAGCTCGCCGGCGTCGGGCTGCAGGTCGCCCAGCAGCGCGCGCACCAGCGTGGTCTTGCCGGCGCCGTTCGGTCCGACGATGCCGATCCGGTCCAGCGGCTTGATGGCGAAGTCGAGGCCGTTGAAGAGCACCTTCTCGCCGTAGCGCTTCGAGACGCCCTCGGCGCGCAGCACGTAGTCGCCCACGCGCGGGGCCTTCGGGAGCTCCAGGTTCATCACGTCGAGCTCGGCGGGGCGGTCCACCAGCTCGTTTTCCTTGTAGCGCTCGAGCCGCGTGGCGCGGCCGCGGGCCTGCTTGGCGCGCTGGCCGGCCTTGTAGCGCATGATGTACTGCTCTTCCGCGCGGATCTTGTCGAGCTGCTTCTCGTGGTTGCGCTGGCTGGTGAGCATGCGCTCGCGGCGCAGGTTGATGAAGTCCGCGTAGTTGCCGGGATATTCCAGGATGCGGCCCTGGTCCACCTCGATGATGCGGTGCACCACGGTGTCGAGCAGGCGGCGATCGTGGCTCACCACGAGCACGGCGCCCGGGTACTCGTTGGCCAGGAAGTTCTCCAGCCAGCGGCGGCCCTCGATGTCGAGGTGGTTGGTGGGCTCGTCGAGGAGCAGGATGTCCGGCTGCTCCAGGAGGAGGCGCGCCAGGCCGACGCGCGCGCGCTGGCCGCCCGACATCTTGCTCACCAGCGTGCCGAACTGCTCGTCGGTGAAGCCGAGGCCGTGGAGCGTCTCGTCGATCCGGTGGTCGATGGCGTAGCCGCCCGACTGCTCGATCTCCTCCTCGATGCGCACCTGGCGCTTCATGAGGGCATCGATGTCGGCGTCGGGCTTCGCCATCTCCTCGTAGAGGTGCTCCATCTCGCGGTGCAGCTGGTCGAGGCGCTCGAAGGCGCGGCCGGCGGCATGGCGGAGGGTGTCGGTGGGTTCGAGCCGCGGGTCCTGCGAGAGGTAGCCGACGCGCGTGCCGCGGGCGAGCGAGACCGTGCCGAAGTCGGGCTGCCAGACGCCCGCGATCAGCTTCATCAGCGTGCTCTTGCCGCCGCCGTTGCGGCCGACGAGGCCCACCTTCTCGCCGGGCTCGATGGAGACGGTCGCGCCGTCAAGCACGATGTGCGTGCCGAAGCCGTGGCGGACGTTGGAGAGTGTGGCGATGGGCATGGGGGAATCGGGCAGGGTACGCGAGGATGCGATTTCCGTGGCCCCCGTCCCGCGGGCCGCCGTAGGCTCCCCGCTCATGCTTTCGTGGATCCCCTCCGGCTTCCGCCGCCCGCGCGCCATCTTCCTTTCCGCCATGATCGTGGTGGTGGCGGTGCTGCTCGGGCGCAACTCGCGCACGCAGCGCGAGTCGGTGAGCGACCAGGTGTCGGCGTGGACCGAGCGCGCGGTGATGGCCGCGCAGGACTCCCGCGATGACGACGTGCGCGAGTTGGGCGGTTCCGAGGGCGCGGTGGCCGGCACGTTCGCGGCCTGGGTGCGCGACACGGTGCCCGCAAGCATGGCGCTCCACCCGAAGCTCTCGGTTCGCCTGGCGGACGACAGCCTGTTCGGCGTCGGAAGCGGTGCGCCCACGCACACGGTGGGCATCGAGCTGCGCGGCGCGCGCGCCGAGGTGGACGTTCACTGGAACGGTGGCTCGGACGGACGGTTCGCGGCGTCGATGCTGGCGTTCCGCGTGCAGGCTTCGCCTGCGACCGCGGCAGCGCCCGCGATGCCGGGGCGGTGACGCGCGGCGCTCTGTGTGGTGCCCGAGCCCGTGCGCAGTGGTCCGTGCTCAGGTGCGCTGGCTCAGGGGCACGCGTCGCGCGAGAAGCAATCCTGGCGTCACACCCAGGTGACGCGGCCACTGCTGCGGCGCTGGCGGATTCGCCCCTGGATCCGCGCATTCCGGGCGGTATCGCATGTGCGCGCCAGGTGCTCGCGGACTGCGTCGCCGCCCTTGGTCCAGCGAGCGATGGTCGCTGGATCGTGGCGCTTTCGGAGGCGCGGATGCATCTTGCGTCCGGGGATCACGCGAGTGCGCTCGATACGCGCACGTTTCTGGCGGGTGTCTTGTTCGATCTCGGGAAGCTCGCGGAGAGCGAATCGGCCATGCGCGAGGCGGGGCGGGTCATGCGCGGGCAGCGGCCGGGTGGCGGCGCCCCCGGGAGCCGCTAGCGGTTTGAAAGTTCGTCCTGCCTCATGGGCATCGCATCGATCACGGCGAAGAGCGCATCGGTCGTCATCGGCGTGCTGCGGTCAAGCTTCACCCCACCGTCTTTGCCAACGAGGCGCACCCGGAACGCTGGCGCTGATGTTTGGGTGATGACTTCCAGGTCGCGTTCCTTGAGACCCGCCGCTGCTGCATCGAACGCGCTGATTTGTTGC
>CAMBSR010000150.1 GCA_945870475.1 Phycisphaera mikurensis NBRC 102666 | reverse complement strand
TGCGAGGAGCAGCCGGAAGCGCGCGGCAGCACGCCGCAGGCGGTCATCGAGGTCGACGACACCGGACCCGGCATCCCACCCGAGATCGCCACCGACTGGTTCGAGCCCTATCGCACCACCAAGCCCGGCGGCAACGGCCTCGGTCTGGCCACCACCCGGCGCATCGTGGAAGCGCACGGCGGGAGCATCCAGGCGATGAGGTCACCGGAAGGCGGCGCGCGCTTCCGGATCACCCTCCCCGTGGCCGGCGGGACCGCAGCGGGCACTCCGGCCCGCTGAACGCCCGCCCGGCGCCCGAGGCGTCAGTCGAGCCAGTCCTTCTTCTTCAGCCGCTCGGGCACGTACGTCTCGGTGACGTACGAGATGTCCTTGGTGATGAGCGATTCCACTTCCATCTTGAAGCCGTTGTTGAGGAGCCCCTCGATCTCCCGCTGCCAGCCCTTGTGCCCCTCGAACCACGGGTACGCGGCGATCTCCCGCGCACGCTTGATGTCGGTGTCGTTGAGGGCGATCTGCACGTCGTCGGTCAGGCCGCAGGCACGGTAGTCGGAGGCGCGGATGCCCAGGTACTTGGCCTCCGGGATCGCCAGCCGCTCGCTCTCGAAGGCCAGCGAGATGCTGCCCTGCTTGATGACGCTGTAGATGTAGTGCCCCCACGGGTCGCAGTCGAGCAGGCAGTAGACGGGAAGGCCCAGTTCCTCGTTGAGGCGCCGCAGCAGGCGACGCACGCCGCGCGGCGGCTGGCCGCCTCCCTCGGTGAGGATGCAGTTGTGCTTCTCCCAGAACCGGTCCTCGTTGAAGCGGCTCCAGACGGTGTTCTTCTCGACGTGCAGCACGAACTTGGCGTCGCACTTCTTGAACTTGATGACGTCGGGCTCCACGATGGACGGGATGGCGTAGCCGCCCGAACCCATGCGGCGGCAGTCGATCTCGTCACCGGAGTCGATGATGGTGATGTTGCCCACCATCGTGCCGGCCTTCTTGGCGAAGATGTGGAGCTCCTCGCGCAGCGCACCGAGCGAGACCTCGAGGTCCTCCAGGATGCCGTCGGACTCGTCCTGGTCGGCGAAGGTCTTCTCCTTGGTGCCGGCCACCGTGTGCAGGCCCTTGTAGAACATTCCGCGGAGGCTGAGCGTCTTCTCCGCGCCGATCAGGTCCTTGATGCTGGAGGAGTGCAGCATCGTCTGCATGAAGCTCTTGGCCTGGCCGAGGTTGAAGAGCTGCCGCTCCTGGGCGCCGTCGCCCATCTGCAGGATCCCCTTTTTCTTGTTCCAGATGGTGTTGCTCTTGGCACGCGTGGGGACGCGCACGATGGGCTCGCGCCCGCCGAGCGAGCGCTTGGCCACGTCGGTGGCGAGCACCACGATCTTCTTCTCGGTGGCCGCGTCGCGGTCCTTCTTGCTGCTCGCGGTCGCGGCAGCGGTCTTCTGCTTCGCCATGTCTCGTGTTCCTCATGCCGGGCCCGCAGGCCCGCGTGTGCGTTCGGTGTTCGATCTCAGAAGAGGCGCGCGCCGTCCTCGCCGCCCGCCTTGCCTCGGCCGGCGGCCTTGGCTGCGCGGGCGCGGAGCTCGGTGCGTGCGGCCGATTCGGGCTCGGGCTTCGCGGCCCGCTTCGGTGCGGCGGCTGCCTTCGGCTCGGCGGCCTTCCTGGCACCGCGCTTCGATGCGGCCTTCGCCTTGCCATCGAGGTCGAGCGGAGCCAGCGGCGTGCTGGTGGCCGCGGCAACCGCCGGGGCGATGGCATCGGGGATGATCAGGACGCCCTCGTCGTCGGTCTCGGCAAGGTCTTCCTTCACCACCTTGCCGTCCTCGTCGAGCAACTGGTCGGCCACCGCGGTGCGCGACTTGGCCTGCTTCAGGAGCGCCTCGTAGATGGCCTTCGGATCGTCGCCGGTGATGGCGTTGATGGCCTTGGCGATCTCGCCGATGTAGCGCTCGAAGACATCGCGGCGCTCGCCCTCGCGGCGCATCTTCTGGCGCTTGCGGAGGTAGGTGCCGAGCTTGCGGCCGCACTCCATGAGCGCCAGCTTCATCTCCTTGCGGATCTCGTCGTAGTCGGCGATGGCTTCCTTGCTCTCGCTGGTGAACGGCACCCACACGGAGGCCATGTGGATCATGATCACGAGCGGGCCCACGGGGAGCGTGCCGCGCGGCTGGGAGAGGTTGTAGTTCTTCCACGCGGTCTCCACCACCGCCTTGAAGCTCGAGCATGCGCTCTGCTGGAAGAGGAGCGGCACGCGGTTGGCGAACCGGATCACGCGCGCCGTCTCGTCGCCCGGCAGCTCGCCGCCGAAGGCGATCGCCGCCTCGATCTGGAACGGACGGCCGCGATAGACCTCGGCCTCGCGGCTCGACGCCGCATAGAACTCGGCGCGCACGCCCTTGAGCATGCCCGCGAGCATCTGCCGGACGCCGATCGGCGCGAGGCAGTCGGTGGGCGGCGGCGCCAGCTTCGATTCCTGGAAGACCTTGTAGAGCTTCTCCGCCTGCGGAGGCTCGATGTCGCCGGCCTTGGCGCGGCTCGAGACGCCGATGGCGTCGCACATCGAGCTGGCGGTCGAGGCGCTGACGCGGCAGAACCGCTCCTGCAGGAAGTTGTAGAGCGTGCCACCCTTCTCGGCCAGCTCGTAGTCCTTCAGCATCTGCAGCAGGATGCCCAGCTCGATGCCCTTCGGGTGCGGCTGGATCTCCTTGGTCTCCGGCGGCAATTCCTGCACGCCGCGCGGGTAGACGATGACGCCGTTGGTCTCGGTGGTGACGGTCGCCTTCGCGGCGGCGCCCGCCTCGGCGGCGGCCAGCACGTCCGGCTCCTCGTCCTCGGTGACGCGCGAAGGCGGCACGAAGACGAAGCGCGCATGGGGGTTGGCGATGGCGGTGAGCTCGAGGAACTCGTCCACCGAGCCGCGGCCGCGCTGGTACTTGCCGTCGAGCTCGATGCTCACCGACGTCCCGGTGGGGAACTCGCTCTCGGTGAGGAAGCCGCCCTGCTCCGCGAGCGCGCGCGTTCCGGGGGTCAGGTCGCGGAACCGCTTCGGCGGGAACTCCTTGACTTCCTTGTCGAAGTTCACCTCGGCGCGGTTGGTCTTGGTGTTCATCGCCAGCTCGATGTGGTGGGTCGGCTGGCCCGCCTTCGGCTTGGTGAAGATGGTCATCGGGCGGCCCGTGGTGATCAGGCCGTACATGCCGGCGGCGCTGATGCCGATGCCCTGCTGGCCGCGGCTCATCTTCAGGCGATGGAACTTCGAGCCGTAGAGCAGTCGGCCGAAGATGTTCTCCACCTGCTTGCGCACGATGCCCGGCCCGTTGTCGATGATGGTGACGCGGTACCGAGAGCTCTTGGCCGTGGCGGGGCGCCCCGGCTCGAGGTCCTCGACGATCACCGCGATCTCCGGCAGGATGCCTGCCTCCTCGCACGCATCGAGCGAGTTATCCACCGCCTCCTTGACGGTGGTCAGCATCGCCTTGCGCGGATTGTCGAAGCCCAGCAGGTGGCGGTTCTTCGCAAAGAACTCGCTGACGCTGATGTCGCGCTGGCGCGCGGCCATGCTCTCGGCGTCTGCCCGGGGCGCGACGGACTTCTTCTTCGGTTCAGCCATTGCAACGGCTTCCTTGGCTGCCATGGGGCCTCCTTGCATCCCTGCGCGGATCCATGCTTCCCAAGGCCCAAACACGGGGTCCGAGGGCCGCGCAGCCCCCGCCCGGAGTCCGGGCGAAGGGCGGGTACGGTAGCAGCATCGGGCGAAAGGTCGGGCGAACTGGGTATTTTTGCTATCCTCCCCCCTTACCCCCAACCGGAGAACACCATGGAAACCAGCCTCATCATCCTCAAGCCCGACGCCGTCCAGCGCGGCCTCATGGGACGCATCATCAGCCGCTTCGAAGAGAAGGGCCTCCAGATCGTGGGCGCCAAGCTCATGCACATCTCGCAGGAGCTCGCCGCGAAGCACTACGCAGACCACGCCTCCAAGCCCTTCTACCCGGGCCTGGTGAAGTTCATGACCTCGAGCCCGGTGCTGGTGCTCGCCATCCGCGGCAACGGCGCCGTGACCATCTGCCGCAACCTGATGGGCGCCACCTTCGGGTCCAAGGCCGCCGGCGGCACCATCCGCGGCGACTTCGGCGTCTCCAACAGCTTCAACCTGATCCACGGCTCCGACAGCCCCGAGGCGGCGGTCCGCGAGCTCGGCCTGTTCTTCACGGCCGGCGAGGTCCTGGACTTCGCCCGCGCCGGCGATGCCTGGGTCTACGACACGTCCGGCGGCAAGCCGGAGTAAGCGCCCGACGCGGCCATCGGGTCGCAGATCGGTATGTCCAATAATAATTATCGCGGCGCGCACCTTCTTGGGTGCGCGCCGCGATGTGCTTTGGGCCCTGCCCCTTTCCCGGACGCCCCGGGCCCCCCGGATGCCCATGAGTATGGGGGCATGCTGATTCCGGAGGCATCCCCCATTTCAGATTCCATTGAATCCGAAACGAACTCCCGGCGAATCTGCACGTAGAGATCTGAGCATCGCCCCACTTTGGAGGAGGAATTGCCATGACCACCCTGCCTCACAGCATCTTCGACAACGGCTCACGGTTGCCCCGGACGAACTTCCGCCAGCGGCGCGAGGTGGCGCCCACTGGCGGTGGGGTCGGCGCCACCCGGCCCATCGCCGCGCCTGCGACGGCGGCGGAATCCAAGCCGGACCGAACCCGCCGCCGCTCGGAGGACGCCGCCTTGGTGACCGAGCTCCTCGCCGACGAAATCGACTTCATGGACCACCCCGACTTCCACAAGGCGGGAGCGGAACGCCGCATCTACCACGAGGCCCCGCCCGTGCCGCGGCCGACCGTGGGCTGGTACCGCCCCATGATGGACGACATCGGCACCGCCACGGCGCCGCGCCGGCACGAGGGCATCGTCCTGACGGCCGCGCAGGAGCGCGTGATCTTCATGCAGTTCAACTACGCGCGCTTCCGCATGCGGAAGATCCAGAAGGCTCTGCGCGGACGCGCGCCGAACGCCGAGGAGTCGAAGGACCTCCTGCGCTGGCACCGCACGGCCACGGGCTACCGCGAGCAGATCGCCGAGACCAACCTGGCGCTGGTGCTTGCCATGGCCAAGCGCGTGCGCCTGGGCGAAGGCGAATTCGCCGACCTCATCGGCGAGGGCAACATGGCCCTCATGCGCTCGGTCGACAAGTTCGACTGTGGCCGCGGCTTCAAGTTCAGCACCTACGCCTGCCGCTCGATCCTCAAGGCGTTCAGCCGCCACGGACTGAAGCTGGCCAAGCACCGCCAGCGCTTCCCCGTGGAGTTCGACCCCGCGCTCGAGCAGGGCGAGGGCGTCGCTGCCATCCGCGCCGATTCCGAGCGCCAGGACGCCGCCGAGGTGCGGCAGATCGTCGAGACGAACCGCGCGGCGCTCAACGACGTGGAACGCGCCGTGGTCATGCACCGCTTCGCGCTCGCCGGAACGGACCATGGGCGTCAGCCGAC
>CAMBSR010000149.1 GCA_945870475.1 Phycisphaera mikurensis NBRC 102666 | reverse complement strand
GCGCCCGGGTTCGCCCTGAGACTGCGGGCAAGGGCAGCATGGTCCACGACGAAGCCACGGCTCGTGTTGATGAGGATCGAATCGGCCTTCATCCGTTCGATCAGCCACGTGCCCACGAACCCGCGGTTCGACGCGCGCCCGTCGATGTGCACGGTGAGGACGTCGCTTGACGCAAACAGCTCCTCTGCGCTCACCGCATGCGCGCCGTTGCGCCGCTCATGCGGGATCTCCGCCAGGTCGTGGTACGCCACGTCGAAGCCGATGGCGCGCGCCACCTCCGCCACGCGGCGACCGATCCGTCCGAGACCCAGGATGCCCAGGCGCAGCTCGTTCATCTGCCGGTGGGCCACCACCTCCTGGCGCACCTCGTCCCATTCGTCCTTGTCGAGCGGTTCGTCGATGAACACCCGCGGCCGCAGTGCGTCGCACACGAGGCAGGTCACGTACTCGACCACCGCCTGCGTGTTGGCGTCCGGCGTGTTGAACACCGCGATGCCGCGGCGCGCGCACGCGTCCTGGTCCACGTTGTCAAGCCCGACGCCCGCGCGGCCCACCGCGCGCAGGGCCGGCAGCCGCGCCAGGAGCGCCTCGTCGACCTGCGTGTAGGTGCGCACCACCAGTCCCGCGGCCCGGGGTGCCGCCCCCTCGAATGCCGGGGAACCCGGGGCCCCCACCACCAATTCGGCCCGTTCGGCCAGCCATTGGGCGGCGGCAGGGGACAGGTGTTCGGTCTGGATGACGGTGGGACGGGTGGCCATTTCGTGGGGAAGGCTACGCCAATCTGATCCAGAAGCCCGAGAACTTCCTACATTTGCGAACCTTCTTCTTGCCGCGGCGCATAGTAAGAACCAAACTCCTGTGGGAACCGCGGGTTCCCGGAAGTGCGCGCCCGTTCCAGCCGATCACCACCGCCAGAGATGCCCATGACGCGAACCCACCTTCTCATCGCCACCGCGGCCGTTGCCGTCGCGGGACATGCCGTTGCAGACGACGTCGGCTTCGCCTCCCTGCAGGCACGCCTCGGTTCGGCCATGCCGACCGGCGCCAGCGTCTCCATCGGCCAAACGGAGGCGCAGGAGTCCACGGGCAACTTCGGCCCCAACCGCGCCACTGGCGAGTTCGCGGGCAAGACCTTCACCGACATGAGCGGTTCGTCCGGCATCAGCGGCCATGCCACGTTCGTCGGCCAGAACCTGTACGGCAGCGCCACCAGCATTGCGCCCGGCATCTCCCGCATCTGGGTCTACGAGGCCGGTTCCTTCGCGCAGGGCGCGTGCCTGAACTTCGGCAGCCCATCGCTTCTTCCGGCAACCCCGCCCGGCGGCACCAGCCCGGTGCGCATCTTCAACCACAGCTGGATCGGCTCCTTCGGCACCACGGCCATCGACAATGAGGTGCTCCGTCGTGCCGACTACGCGATGCAGCGCGACGACACGCTGTTCGTGGTCGGCGAGAACAACGGCGCCGGCAGCGCGAGGCAGCCCTTGATGAGCGCCACCTACAACGGCATCGCCGTCGGGCTGATGTCCGGCAACCACAGCGCGGGCAACCTGCCTGCGGGCAACGACGGCGCCGGGCGCATGAAGCCCGAGCTCGTGGCACCCGGCGATTTCACCAGCTTCTCCACGCCGGTGGTGAGCGCAGCCGCGGCGCTGATGTACGACACGGCCAATTCCGCCGCGTACAGCAGCAATGCCAGCCGCCGCAAGGGTGTCACCGTCAAGTCCGTGCTGATGTGCGGCGCAACGCACTCGGCCACGTGGCAGAACCAGGCCGCCACGTCGGGCGCCAGCCGCGGCATCACCGCCAAGCCGCTCGACCCGATCTACGGTGCCGGCACCGTGAACGTGGACCGTGCGCATCGTATTCTGACCGCTACCGAGGCCTTCGGTGCGCCCACCACCACGGGTGCCTTGGCGGGCACGCCGTCCGCGCTCGCCTGCTGGGACTACGAGACCTTGACCGCCGGCTACCAGCGGCATTACCGCATTGAAGTGCCGACCACCTGCGACGTTTCGGTGCTGGTTGCATGGAACCGAAATCCGAGCAGCTTCACCTCCGTCATCGCCCCCGGCGTCATGGACCTGCGCCTTGAATTGAAGAAGGTGGTCGGCGGGGTCGCCACCGCCATCACCGGCACCGCCGGCGCGGGCATCTACGCAGGCGGCAACGTCCTGAGCGCAAGCACCCTAGACAACGTCGAGCACCTCTATGTCCGTGGCCTCACGCCCGGCAGCTACGTCATCAGCGTCACCCGCGACGACGCGCTCGCCATCTCGGCGGGCGCCACCGTCTCGTGGCTCGTGGACGCGAACATCCTGGGTGACCTCAATAACGACGGCCTGGTGAACGGCGCCGACCTTGGCACGCTCCTCGGTGCCTGGGGCACGCCCGGCCCGGGCGACCTCAACGGCGACGGCATCGTGAACGGCGCCGACCTCGGCGTCATGCTCGGCGCGTGGCGCTGAGCGGCTCGCTGGCTGGCGAATCCCTAGACTCCATGCAGGATGCGCGCTTCCTGGCGACAGAACCTGCTGCTGGCCGCCGTGGTCGCCGTGCTCGGCGCAGCGCTCCTCTATCCGATCGCGCTCATTGTGGGCGGTGCCTTCCGTACCGATGACGGCGGCTTCACGCTGCGGCACCTGATCTCCGTCTTCGAGGATCCCGCCACCCGCCGCGGCCTGGTGAACGCCACGCTCATCGCCGCCATGACCACCGCCATCGCCACCATGATGGCCGTGCCGCTGGCGCTGGTGGCGGCGCGCTTCACGTTTCCGGGCAAGGCGCTCCTCGGCGGGCTGCTCCTCCTGCCGCTTGTTCTCCCGCCCTTCGTCGGCGCCATCGGCGTGCAGCACATCCTGGGCCGCGCGGGGGCGCTGAACGCCGCGCTCGGCACGCAGGTCGATTGGCTCGGTTCCGGCGGCATGGTGGCCATTGCCTTCATGGAAGCCATCGGCCTCTTCCCGATCCTCTACCTGAACATCGTGGCATCGCTTGCGAACCTCGACCCGGCGCTCGAGGAGGCAGGGCAGTGCATGGGCGCCTCCGGCTGGACGCGCTTCCGTCGCATCACGCTGCCATTGGTGCGGCCCGGCATCTTCGCCGGCGCCACCATCGTCTTCATCTGGAGCTTCACCGAGCTGGGCACGCCGCTCATGTTCGAGTTCTACGACGTCACCAGCGTGCAGATCTTCAACGGCATCAAGGAAGTGGAGGCCAGCCACCGCCCGTACGCGCTGGTGGTGGTGATGCTCCTCTTCAGCGCGGGCTTCTACCTCCTGGGCAAGTTCACGCTGGGCCGCTCGGCCTACGCCATGCACGGAAAGGCCAGCATCCAGCGCCAGGAAGTGCGCCTCACGGGGGCGCGCGCCGCCGGTGCGGTGGCGCTCTTCGGCGGAACGGCGCTCCTTGCTGCGGCACCTGCCCTGGGAGTGATCATTGCGAGCCTCGCGGTGCCCGGCCAGTGGTACCAGTCCGTCCTGCCGCAGGCCTGGACCGGCGATCACTACGTGCAGGCCCTCACGCACCCGATGGCCGCGGGCAGCATCCGCAACTCGCTGGTGCTGGCATCGCTTGCCGTGGTGCTTGCGCTGGTGGTGGGCTTCGCCTCCGCGCGGCTCCTGGCGCGCGCGAACCTGCGCTTGGCGTGGCTCCTCGATGCGCTCGTCATGCTGCCGCTCGCGGTGCCGGGCCTGGTGCTCGCCTTCGGCTACATCGCGGCAAGCCTGCGGTGGCCGTTCGGCGGGCCGGACGCGCCGCTCGGCGCGTTCGCCAGCATCATCGGTGCCAGCCCGAACCCGTTCCCGTTCCTGGTGGTGGCCTACGCCGTGCGCCGGCTCCCGTACGTGGTGCGAAGCGCCGTGGCAGGGCTCGAGCAGACCGGCGCCGAACTGGAAGACGCAGGGCAGGTGACCGGCGCCTCCCGCTGGCGCGTCCAGCGCCGGATCGTCATGCCGCTGATCGCCGCAAACCTCGTTGCCGGCGCCCTCTTGGCCTTCAGCTTCAGCATGCTCGAAGTGGGCGACAGCCTGCTCCTCGCGCAGCGCGAGTCCGACTACCCGGTGACCAAGGCCATCTACACCCTCTTCGAGCGCCTCGGCGATGGCCCCGGCATCGCGAGCGCCATGGGCGTCTGGGCCATGGCGCTCCTGGCGATCACGCTCCTGGGGGCGAGCGCCCTGATCGGCAAGAAGATGGGTGCGATCTTCCGGGCGTAGCACCGGACCCCGGGGAGAGCCCGGAACCCATGCACTCGTCGGCCAGGTACGGGCCGGCCCACGCGAGGCGGGAGCCTGGCTCGGTGCTGTTTTATCCCGCGGTGGCGTTTTTAAGGAACATTTGCACGGGCAAAGTGCACTCGGCGTCGCGATATTCAGTTTGTTCAGCGAACCTCAATGAACGCGTGATGGCCGGGGGGGACAGATTGCGTTCTTGTAGGCGGAGCGCAGCATCAGCCGCAGGTGAAGCCTGCACCCGATGAACGCCCTCCACGAATCGATTGCTCCGGTGGGGCAAACGTGTGACTACAACCGCACCGACGGTTTCGGCGCTGTACCGCCTGCACGGGACTGTGGGCACAACCGGGCGAAAGCCCAGCATGGAGCTTCAGATGCGTAACAAGACTTTCATTTCTTCGATGGTTGGTATTGCTGCGGCCATGGCCGGTTCAGCGAATGCGGCGATCGTGACGTCATTGTCGCCTGACGTAGTGGACGTATCGACCGCGTCCGGTGCAAACACTGACCTCTTCATCTTTGCGTCGGGACAGTGGGCAGGCAATGTGGGTGAGACGCCGATTGCCGGATTCGCTAACGTATCCAACGATGGCAAGGGGCGCTACGCCAAGGCCTCATACACCTCCGGGAGCGATGGCAACTTTACTGAAGGCGCGCCGTTCATCTTCCAACTGTACGGTCAGAGCGTCGCGACCGCAGCGTCCGGTACGGCGAACCGCTTCAGTACTCAGACGAACACCGTCAACAAGGTCGCATCGGGCTTCGCGATCGATGGATCGCTGGGAGCGCTGGCCAGCGCCGGTTCCAGTGGCTGGGCGGCAACGAGCTCGACCTTGAATCTGGGGTTTACGTACTACCGCTACTCAGCTAACCCCTTCACGGTCAGCGGCACTACCTATGCTGCCGGTACCTACACCGGCGGTCAGTTCTACGGCCAGTCCGGCTACTTCGGGTTCCGGTTCTCCACCAATGGCGGCACGGACTGGAACTACGGCTGGGCGTTGGGAACCGGCGGCTCTGGCTACGGCGCGCCTGGATTCGAGATGAGCCAGTGGGGCTACAACACCGTGGCCAATCAGGGCATTGCGGCGGGTGCCGTCCCCGCCCCGGGCGCCCTCGCGCTGCTCGGCGCAGCAGGTCTCGTCGGCGCCCGCCGCCGCCGCGCCTGACATCACGCTGCACTCCACGGCGGCCTCGGCCGGTGTCCACACTCCACGCCCCCAAGCGCACCCGCGCCTGGGGGCGTGTCTTCGTTGAATGCCAGCACCGACAGTAACATCGCTCTGGCGGGGGTTGGC
>CAMBSR010000148.1 GCA_945870475.1 Phycisphaera mikurensis NBRC 102666 | reverse complement strand
CACATGTCCGACGGCACGATGCACCCGCTCAACGTCGCGGAGGCATGCTCGGGCATGCGTACGCTCATGGCGTTCCTCGCCATCGGCGTCGCGCTCGCCGCGCTCGGGCTGCCGCGATGGTGGCAGCGCGTGCTCCTGGTGTTGGCGGGCGTGCCGATCTCGATCTTCGTGAACGTGCTGCGCGTCGCGTCGCTCGGCCTGCTCTCGATGGTGGACACCAACTTCAGCACCGGCGAGTTCCACAGCATGGTGGGACTGGTCTGGCTGGTGCCGGCGTTCCTCCTCTTCCTGGGCGCGATGTGGCTCATCCGGAACCTCGTCGTCGACGTCGAGCCCGGCGCGGCGGGAGGTAAGCCATGAGCCTGCGCTTCGTACCGCGTACGCGCCTTGCCTACGTCGCCCTGCTTGCCACCCTCGCCATCGGCGGGCTCGGGCTGCGCGCCGCGATGCAGTCGCTCGATGTCTACCTCCGCAAGGAGCCGATCGCGCTGCGCGCCGACTTCGGCTCGCTGCCCACCACGCTCGGTCGCTGGCAGAAGTTCGGCGAGGATCAGCAGCTCGATTCCGCGATGGTCGAGTCCCTGGGCACCGACAAGTACCTGACCCGCAACTACGCGCTCGACGGCGAACCCGCCAAGGGCGTGCTGTCGCTGCACCTGGCCTACTACACGGGCATGATCGACACCGTGCCGCACATCCCGGAGCGATGCTGGGGCGCCGGCGGCATGGTTCAGCTGGGCGAGGCCGTCACGATGCCCCTCTCGCTTGCGATCGCCGGCGAACCCGCGGCGGACGCCCCCCGGAACGCGGCCACCGGCCTGCCGTATCCGCTGGCGACCCTCGTCGACCCGGTCACCCGGATCGAGGAGCGCGTCGCCCTGCCGGTCGGTGATGCCGCCATGACCGTGAGCACCTTCCAGGAAGCGCGTTCCTCGCGCGTCGAGCAGCTCGGCGGCTACCTGTTCATCGCCAACGGCCGGCTGACGCCGAGCACGCTCGGTGTCCGCGCCCTGGCGTTCAACCTCACCGACCGCGTCGCCTATTACTGCAAGGTCCAGCTCTCCGCCCGCTACCCGGTGGGCGACACTCCCTCGGCTGTCGTCTTCAAGGCGCAGGCCGAGGATTTCCTCACCCAGCTTCTTCCGCACCTGATGCGTCGCCTCCCCGACTGGCCGTCGGTGGAGCGCGCAGCCGCAGGCAAGTCCTGACCGCAAGGATCGATCCATGGCAAGCAAGATCAACCGCAAGTTCGTGTTCGTCGTCGGCGGATTCTCCGTCGCCGCAGTCCTGCTCCTGGTGGCGGTCGTGCTGGTCAACCAGCTGTGGATCAAGAATGCGGAGCGCCACATCCGCTCCGGCGACGAGCTCATGGCGCAGGGCAAGCTCCGCGAGGCGTACGGCATGTACGGCCGCGCGCTCGCGAAGAAGCCCGACGTGGTCCGCTACGTGGAGAAGATGGAGGAGGCCCTCGGCAAGGTGGTCGCCGACACGCCCACCCAGGCGGTCGAGGACTACCGCAACATGACCGCGCTCAAGCGCGCGCGCACCCGCGCGCAGCCGGGCGACCCGGAGCAGTGGCGCATCCTGATCGGCGCGCTCGAGGCCGAGGCCGAGCTGTACTCGCGTGGCGACGGGTGGCTGTCGCTCGAGAGCATCGGCAAGGAGATGAAGGACATCATGCCCGCCGGCAGCGACGGCATGAAGCTCGCGGAGGAGACCATGCTGTATGCGCGCGCCCAGCGCGAGCAGGTCCTCAGCTCGGGCGAGCGCAGCGACCTCGAGCGCCAGCTCGATGCCTTCGTCAAGACCGCTCCCAAGAGCTGGCGCGCCTGGAGCGCGCTCGTGGAGCTCCGCAGCGCGGACGTCCTGCGTCTGCGTTCCGCCGGGCAGGAGCAGGCGGCACAGCGCCGCACGGAGCAGCTCGACCGGACCATCGTGGACATGAAGGCGGCGATCGATTCGTCGGATCCACTGGCACAGGACGTGGCGGCGGGGATCACGCTCGACCGCATGGTGCTCGACGTGCGCGTCGGCACCCGCATCGAGCGCTCGAAGCTCGACGCCGCAAAGGTCTCGGCTGCCTGCGATGCGCTTGCCGCATCGGCGCTCCGCACCGGCAAGGGATCCGCCGTGCGCGCAGCCGTGTCGAAGCTGCTCGAGGCGAAGGGCGCCGACGAAGCCAACAAGCTCCTGGACGGCTGGCTCCAGTCGAACCCGAAGGACATGATTTCCGCCGGCCTCTCCCTGGAACTTGCCAGCAAGCTCGGCGACCCGAAGACGGGATTCGAGCGGACGCAGGCCGCGGCGCGCCGGATCCTCGAGGCACCCAGCCTCTCGACGAGCCTTGAGTCGAGCATCCAGCCGGACACGCGCGCGCGCGCCCTCCAGGTCATCATCGAGTCCGCCATCATGAAGATCGCCTTGGGCGTCGATGCGCAGGAACAGGCGACGCTTGCGGCGCAGATCGCGGAACTCCGTGGAAAGCTGCTGGTGGCGCTGCAGAACGACGAATCGGCCCCCGGCATGATCGCCACCGACGCCAAGATCGCCCAGTCCAAGGGCGACCTGCCCGGTGCCGCCAAGAAGTGGGAGACCTACTTCACCAAGGTGCCACAGCCGCCGGCGGACTCGTACCTCTGGGCCACGATGGTCTCGCGCGCGCAGAACGACCTGGGATTCGCGCTGCAGACCGCGACCAAGGGCACCGATGCGTATCCGTCCGACCTTCGCCTGGTGATCCAGCGCGCGGAAATCGCCGCACAGCTCGGCCGCTTCAACGAGGCAGCCGCCCTCTACGAGGCGCTGGCGAGCGCGTTGCCCGACCAGGAGCAGTACGCCCGCATGGCGGCCGAGACCCGGGCGCGTTCCGAGGGAAAGACGCAGTCGACGGCACCCGAGGTCCAGCAACTGCAGGCGGCGATCGAGGCCAAGGACTACCCCAAGGCGCGCGATGTCGCTGCCGGCTGGATCAAGTCGAGCAACGGCTCGATGCAGGCCATGTACAGCGCCGTGCTCGTCGAGCAGCAGGCGGGCGACAAGGCGCGAACCCTCGAGGCGCTCCGCGTGGCCCTCGAGAAGTACCCGACGAACCCCGAGCTGGCCCGCATCGAGGCGCTCCTCAAGACCGAGGACCCGATCGAGCGCGTCGACATGATGGTCAACCGGATGGTCACCGACCCCAAGCAGCGCCCGTCGGAACGCCTGCGCGCGCTGCGCGGCGTGCGCGCGGACCTCGTCCGGCAGATCGCCGAGCTGAAGCAGGCCAAGTCCCCGGAGCTCGGCCGCAGCGAGGACTTCCTCAAGAAGCTCGACGTCGCCATCCCGGAAGCCGAGAAGCAGGCGCTCGCATCGGGTGCCGATGACCCGGGAACCGTCGAACTCGCGTTCATGGAGGCGATCGCGCGCGGCGATGTTGCCGCCGCCGAGCTGCACATCGCCGCCGCCGCCAGGCTTGCGGCGGTCTCGCCGATCCTCGAGGTCGTCCTGCGCGCGCGTCTCCTCGACTATCAGGGACGTCCCGCGGAGGCCATCGCGCTCCTCGAGAAGGCGCGCCAGTCGGGCCGGACGGACGCACCGATTGCCTCCCAGCTGGCCATGATCCAGGAGCGCATCGGCAACGAGCCGGCCGCGCTGGCACTCTGGAAGGAGGCGTACGACCGCCGCCCGAACGATCTCGGCAACGTGCGCGGCTATGCGCGCGCGCTCGGTCGCTCCGGCCAGGGTCGCAACGCGCTGGAGATGCTCCGTGCCGCTGTCGCGGCCAACCCCGGTGACGTGGAGGCCCTGCGCGGCGCTGCCGACTACGAGGCCGTCTACGGGAGCCGCGCCACCGCCATCGACCACCGCCAGCGCCTGATCCAGCTTGATCCGACGAACCGCGAGAACCTGGGCGACCTGTACGCGCTCCTCTACCAGCCGGCCGACTTCGGATCGGTGCGCGATGCGCAGGGGCGCCCGCGTTTCGACGCCCGTGCCTGGGCCTCCGTACCCAAGGAAGAGCAGCGTCGCCTGCTCGAGGATGCCCACCAGATGAACATGGCGCTGGCCGAGCAGCTCTACACGGCTGCAATGCAGTCCGCGCCGTACGACATCCGCTTCGCCGGCCGCAAGGCATCGGTGCTGCGCGAACTCGGCAAGTTCGACGAAGGCACGCGCGCGATCGCCGAAGTGGTGAAGGCAGCCGAGGCCGCCGGTACCGCCACCGCGCTGACGTACACCGAGCAGGGCCTCTACCTCGACGCGCTTGGCGATCGTGCCGCGGCCGAGGCGTGCTTCACCAAGGCACGCGCCCTGCAGGACCCCAAGAAGCGCGAGGTCGACCTGGTGCTGCTGGAGCTCGAGGCCAAGCGCGGCAACGCGAAGCGCGCCATCGAGCTGCTCAAGGACGCCATGGGCGATTCGCCCTCGGCCGTCATGCTCCTCCGTCTGGCGGACCTGCAATTGGTCGACCGCCAGTACGCCGATGCGCGTGCCACGGTCGAGAGGGCCCGCGGCGTCCTGGGCGCCAGCCCGCCGGCGGAATCGCAGCGGCAGCTCGAGATGCTCGTTTCCGGTCTCGCAGCAGGCGAGGCGGACGAGCTGCGCGATGCCGGCAAGCGCGACGAGGCGAACGCGAAGGCCGAGGAAGCGCTCGCCGCGCTGGGCCGTGCCGAGCTGGCGTCTCCCTCCGACCTGTTCGCGCCCCTGCGCCGCGTGCAGATCCTGCGCGGCCTGGCGATCGCCACCCAGGACAACGCGCGGCTCGACCAGGCCATCGCCGAAGCCGACCGCATCCTGGCGCGAAACGCCATGTACTGGCCGATGGTCTCCCAGCGCACCGACCTCGCGCTCGACAAGCGCGACATCAAGGCGGCGATCGGCATCGTCGAGCGCTACCTCAAGGCGCAGCCGTCCAGCGAGGAGGGCCGCGCACGCCTCATCCAGATGCAGATCGCGTCGGGCAACGTCCCGCGCGCGATCGAGGTCGCCAAGGAAGGAGTGGAGTTCCGTCCGCAGGACCCGGTCTCCGCGGAACGCGTCGGCGAGCTGTACCTGAACACGGGCGATGCAGCGAGCGCGGCCAAGGAGTTCGAGCGCGCGTTCACGCTCGACCCGAAGTCCATCCTCTACCTCGAGAAGTCCGCGAATGCCCGGCTCCTGGCCGGCAATCCGCAGGAAGCCCTCGCGCTCCTGCGCGGCGCAAGCGAGCTGGTGGCACGTTCCCCAGTGCTCCGCGCCATCGGCGCGACCGCGCTCGCCAAGACCGGCAAGCGGGACGAGGCCATCGTCGCCGGGCGCGATGCGCTCGTTGCGGCGCGTGCGCTCCCGGAGAAGACGGTCGAGAACGTCGAGCGGACCGCCGTGGTGCTCCGCGAGATGTTCCCGCCGGATCGCCCGGGCGACTTCGAGGCATTCGTCCTGCAGTCGGGCAGCCCGACGGCCGTCGAGTCAGCGATCATCGCGGACACCTGGATGCGTTCCGGCCCAACCGGCGGCGACAAGGCGCTCGAGTGGTGCGGAAAGGTCGAGGCAGGCGGCGAGTCCGTACAGGCCGGCGTCCGGTCGGCCACCG
>CAMBSR010000147.1 GCA_945870475.1 Phycisphaera mikurensis NBRC 102666 | reverse complement strand
TGGTGAAGCGCTACCGGCACTGGCGCGGTCGCTGAGGCAATCACCGAGGCGTTCGCCGAACTGATCGCCGAGGCATTCCCCGCGCGCTCACGCCGAACGGCGGAGCCGCGCGATGCACTCGGGCACCGTGCGCACGGCCTCATCCACCTCTTCGGAGGTGGTGAGGCGCGAGATGCTGAAGCGAACGCTGCCATGCGCCACGCGCGGCGGGATGCCCATCGCGAGAAGCACCGGCGAAGGATCGAGCGAACCGCTCGAGCACGCCGCACCTGCACTCGCAGAGATCCCGCGCTCGGAGAGGAGGAGGAGGATCGCCTCCGCCTCGAGCCCCGGGAAGCCGATGTTCGTGGTGTTCCAGAGCCGCTCGGCGCCGGCGGCGTTCACCACGGCGTCGGGCACTGCCGCACACACGGCCGCCTCGAAGCGGTCACGCAGTGCCGCACCGCGCGCGCGCCCGTCGCCCGCGAGCCACGCCATGGCCGACTCGGCCGCCGCACCCATGCCCGCAACGCCAGGCACGTTCTCGGTGCCGCCGCGCCGCTCGCGCTCCTGCGGACCCCCGATCACCTGCGGCGCCACGCGCACGCCGCTACGCACCCAGAGCGCGCCGATGCCCTTCGGGCCATGGAACTTGTGCGCGGCGAAACTTGCAAGATCCACCGGCATGGAACGCAGTTCGCAGGGCATGCGGCCCACCCACTGCGTGGCGTCGGTATGGAAGCGAACACCCCTGGCCCTGCACAGCGCGCCGATCTCGGCCACCGGCTGCACCGCGCCCGTCTCGTTGTTGGCCCACATCACGCTCACGAGCGCGATCTCCGGCGCACGTGCGTCGAGGAGCTCCGCCAGGTGCCCAAGGTCCGCGTTGCCCGCGGCATCGCAGCGCAGCCACGCCACCTCGGCCAGGCCACGCCCGGCGAGCGCCTCGCAAGCCTCGCGGACCGCGCTGTGCTCGGTCTTCATGGAGACCAGCACGCGCCGCCCCTGCTGGCCCTGGAGCTGCTGTGCCTGGAGCGAACCCTCGATCGCCAGCGTCGCGGCCTCGGTGCCGCCGCTCGTGAAGACGATCTCGCGATCGCCGGCACCGACGAGCCGCGCCACGGACTCGCGCGCCAGCTCCACGGTCCGACGCGCGTCGATCCCGGCGCGGTGCACGCTCGACGGGTTGCCCCATCCGCGCACCAGCGAGTCGGTGACCGCCGCCACCACCTCTGGGAGGGGCTGCGTCGTGGCATTGCAATCGAGGTACGCGGCCATGGCTTCACGGTATCCGCTGCGTGCCGTGCGGCACAGCGGCTGGATCCGGACGCCGCAAAAAGCACGACGGGCTCCCCTTCGGGAGCCCGCAGTGCGTCAGTGCGGATGAGAGGACTTGAACCTCCACGGGTTTAACCCCACTAGAACCTGAATCTAGCGCGTCTGCCAATTTCGCCACATCCGCAATCAGGTGGGACGGAAAGTATAGCGATCGCCCCGGCCGATTGGAAGCGGCCTCCCTCCTCATAGGATGCCCACGTGGCCTACCGACCTCCCTTCGTTGACCCCGCCTTCAAAATGGTGGATGCGCCGCACCCGGCTACCATCGACGAGGAGATCCTCCTGAAGGACTGCGAGGTGGTCACCGGCCGCGTCGGCGGCCCCGGCGGCCAGCACCGCAACAAGGTGGAGACGGCCGTCTACGTCATCCACACGGCCACCGGCATCGAGGCCCAGGCCACCGAGCGCCGCAGCCAGCGCGAGAACAAGCACATGGCGGTCCGCCGCCTGCGCCGCAAGCTGGCATCGCACGTGCGCACCCTGGCCTCGCGCGACACGCACCAGTGCAGCGACCTCTGGAAGCGCCGGCGCCAGGGCAACAAGATGACCGTCAACCCGGAGCACGAGGATTACCCGGGCCTCCTCGCCGAGGCGCTCGACCTCGTGGTGGCGCGACGCTACGACGTGGCCGGCTCGGCTGCGCTTCTCGGCATCACCATGAGCCAGCTCAGCCGCCTCATCAACCACGACAAGGGTGCGTTCGCCAAGATGAATGCCGGCCGCGAGGCCTGCGGCCTCCCGCCCCTGCGCAAGTGACCATGACCACCATGCCCTCCACCACGCACTCCACGCATCCCGCCGCCGAGGACATCCGCACGCTGGTGCGCGAGGAGCTGCCGCGCCTGGTGGAGATCCGCCACGACCTCCACATGCATCCGGAGATCGGCTACGAGGAAGTCCGCACCAGCGGCGTGGTGCTCCGCGAACTGTCCGATGCGGGCATCGCGCATGTGGCAGGGATGGCGCGCGGCACCGGCATCCTGGCACACGTCCCCGGCAGCGGCCCACGCGCCGTTGCGCTGCGCGCCGACATCGATGCACTCCCGATCGAGGAACGCAGTGGCCGCCCCTGGGCCTCGCGTACCCCCAACCGCATGCACGCCTGCGGGCACGACGGCCACACCGCCATCCTGCTCGGCGCCGCGCGCGTTCTCTCGCGCCTGGCGGCGCGCCACCCGCTCCCGCGGCCGGTGACGCTCGTCTTCCAGCCCGCCGAGGAAGGCGGCGCCGGCGGCAAGCGCATGGTCGAGGAAGGTGCACTCGACGGCAGCCGCATCGGCCCCAAGGTCGAGGAGATCTACGCGCTCCACGGCTGGCCGGAACTTCCGCTCGGTACCGTCGCCACGCGCCGCGGCGCCGTGATGGCCGCCAGCGACCGCTTCGAGATCCATGTCCACGGCCGCGGCTCGCACGCAGCGTGGCCGCACCGCAGCGCGGACCCGATCGTCTGCGCCTCCGCCATCGTCACCGCCCTGCAGTCGGTGGTGGCACGCAACGTCGACCCGCTCGACGCCGCCGTCGTCAGCGTCACCATCATGGAGGCGGGCAGCGCGTTCAACGTCATCCCCGATCGCGCCGCCATCAAGGGCACCTACCGCTCGCTCAGCGAGGACACGCGCTCCATGCTCGAGCGCCGCATGAAGGAAGTGGCCGAGGGCGTGGCCGCGGCCCACGGCTGCACGGTGCGCGCCGACTTCCACCGCATCTACCCCGTCACGGTCAACGACGATGGCGCGGTCGCGCGCTTCGAGTCGGTGGCCCGCGACACCTTCGGCCCGGAGCGCGTCGGCACCCTGGCGGCACCCGTCATGGGCGGCGAGGACTTCGCCTTCTACGGCGCCCACGTCCCCTCCTGCTACTGGGCACTGGGCCTGGCCCCCGGCGGCGCCCCCTTCCCGCCGCTCCACGCCCCCGACTTCGACTTCAACGACGATGCCATTGCCGTCGGCGTGGAATTGATGTGCCGGCTCGCCGTCCGCGTAACTGCGTGACACGAAATCCGCGGCAATCCGGGGACCGTGGCCGGGACTTCCGAGGGATCCGGCCTATCTTCCTTGCGATGCGCCACGCCCTTTCCGCCGCCCTGCTCGCCCTCGCCGCCGCCCTGCCGGCGGCTGCGCAAGCGCTCCAAGCCAACCACCCCTCCCCGCTCACGGCGCTCCCGCCGTCGGCGCTGCCGGAGAAACTGCGCGGCTCCGTGGTGGCCCTTGCGGCCGACGAAGCCGTGTGGAAGGCCATGGACGCGGAGCAGTTCGTCCGCCTCCGCGACGTGCCGCTCGGCCCCGACCGCGTCGCCACGCTGGTCCTGCACCGCGTCGAGTCGTTCACCAAGGACGCTCGGCTCGTGACCGCGCGCCTCGAAGCCGACGGCACCGTCACCGAGGAAGAGATCGCGCGGCCCACCGGCCAGTGGTGGGCCGGATTCATCGACGGGGATTCCAGCTCGCGCGTCCTGCTCTCGCGCAGCGCGATCGGCGTCCAGGGATTCGTGCAGGACGAGTCCGGCACGTGCATCATCGCAAGCGATCGCATCGGCGGCACGGGTCCCGTGGTCGCGTACGCACTCGGCGCCTTGCCGGACGGCACCATCAACTGGATGCCGTGGTCCTGCGAAGCACTCCATGTGCCCGGCGAGCACGAGCTCGGGCAGCAACCGTCGTCGTTCCTCCCGCAGCCCTGCCGACAGCTCCGCGTGGCGGTCGAGACCGACAACGAGCTCTACCAGCGCTTCGCCACGGCATCCAACCCCACCCAGGCCGCCAGCGCCTACGTCGCCACGGTCCTCGCGGGCATCCGCACCATCTACCAGGCGGACCTGCAGATCCTGCCGCACGCCAACTACCTCCGGCTGTGGTCGACGGCCGCGGATCCGTGGACGCAGGGCTCGAGCGGCAACCAGCTCATCGAGTTCCGCAACTGGTGGTCGCTCAACATGCCGTCGCAGTCCCGGGACGTGGCCATGATGCTCTCGATGCGCGGCCTCGGCGGCGGCGTGGCGTGGCTCGGCACCGCGTGCAACCTCCAGTACGGATATTCCGTCTCCGGCGACCTTTCCGGCTATTTCCCCTACCCCCTCGTGAACAACGACGGGCAGAACTGGGACATCATGGTCACCAGCCACGAGCTCGGCCACAACGTCGGCTCGCAGCACACCCATGACTTCTGCCCGGCTCCGGCGGACCAGTGCGCACCCAGCGGCTACTTCGGCGGCTGCCAGACCGCGCAGGTGTGCATCAACAACGGCACCATCATGAGCTACTGCCACACCTGTGGCGGCGGCATGACGAACATGGTGCTCAACTTCCACCCGCTGTGCGTCGATGCCATCACTTCCTACATGATGGGCGCATGCAGCATCACAGAGGAAGCCACGCCGCCGGTCGCGGTGGCGGACTGGTTCGACATGTTCCAGGGCACTCCCAGCGTGAACCTCGACCTCCTCGCCAACGACGTCCTCGTCAACTGCGAGGCCATCACGCTCGACAACGTGGTCGCCGTGACCTCGCAGGGCGGCACGCTGACGCGCCTGGTGGGCGCCGGCCCGGGCGGACGCGACCTGGTGCGCTACGCACCGCGTTCCGGCTTCGCGGGCGTCGACCAATGGGGCTACCGCGTGCGCGAGGCGTCCGGCGGCTATTCGCCCGGCGCCACCGTGAACGTCAGCGTCCTCACCCTCCGCCAGCCGGAGAATCCCTTCGCCGACGTGGCAGGCCTCGGCCTCAAGTATTACGTGGTGACGGGCGCAAGCGTGCTGCCCGACTTCGCCGCGCTCACGCCTTACCTCAGCTCGTACTCGTCCACGGTGAACTATCCATCCACGGACGGTGCGTTCGCCAGCAGCGGACGCGCGGACGAAGTGGGCGCGGTCTGGACCGGCTGGGTCCGCATCGACCAGCCCGGCACCTACACCTTCTCGCTCACGAGCGATGACGGCTCGCGGCTCAGGATCGGCGACACCGTGGTGGTCCTCAACGACGGCCTCCACGGAATGGTGGAATCCACGGGCAGCATCGCGCTTGCGCCGGGCAAGCACGCGATCACCATCGAGTTCTTCGAGAACGGCGGCGGCGCCGGCTGCATCGCGCAGTTCGAGGGTCCGGGAATCGCCAAGGCACCGATCGCCGCGGATCGCCTCAGCCGGGGCGGAACGCTCAATCGCTACGACGTGAACGACGACGGCCGGGTGAACGGCGCCGATCTCGGCATCATGCTCGGCGCGTGGGGCACTTCGAGCCCCCGCTACGACTTCAACCAGGACGGCACCATCAACGGTGCTGACCTCGGCGGCCTGCTCGGCGCCTGGACTGGCTGATAACGGCCCGACGCGCTCCGATCCAGCCCCTCAATATGAAGATCCTCCGCCGGACGGCCGACGGAACCTGCGCAACCGCCTTGCATCCTCGGCGGGCCTCGCTATCATCG
>CAMBSR010000146.1 GCA_945870475.1 Phycisphaera mikurensis NBRC 102666 | reverse complement strand
ATGCTGGGGCGGCGTACCAAGTCGGTGACGCTTGAAAGCGACGGCAAGCACCTCCTGACCGATGCCATCACGGGGATCGGCGCGATTGCGGCCCTCCTCTTGGTGCACTTCACCGGCAACGCGTGGATCGACCCGATCATGGCGCTCCTGATGGCGGTGGTGATCCTGGTGGTGGGGTACCGCATCGTGCGCGCCGCGCTGGGCGAGCTGGTGGACGAGCAGGACGCGAAGGACTTTGAGACCGTGCGCGCCATCTTGGATGCGCACGTGGCCGCCCCCGGGCTCACCCCGAAGGAGCCGGCCATCAGCGGCTGGCACAAGCTCCGCACCCGCCACGTGGGGCGCCACCACTGGGTGGATTTCCACGTGCAGGTGCCGGGCGACATGGACGTGCGCCGTGCGCACGAGCTGGCGACGGCGATCGAGCTCGAGATCGAGGCCGCGCTGAGCCCGGGCGAGGACGGCGGCAACGCCACCGCGCACGTCGAGCCGGCGGACTGAGCGTTGCCGGCCCCGCTCTGCAGGGCCCGCGCCTAACCTCATGCGCATGCGCTCCTCGCTCCTTGCCGCGCCGCTCAGCCTTGCCACGCTCCGCAGCCTGTGGAAGCCTCGCCGGGACTCGTACGCCAACGCACGGCTCTACGAGGACAACCGCATCCGCATCCATCGCGCGTTCACGTGGCTCGAGCGCGCGGAGTCCTGCCGCGAGGCGGAGCTCGACGACCGGCTCCTGGCGCAGTGGTCGGGCATCTCCGCGCTCTTCGCGCGCTGGGATGCGGGCCGCGGCCAGCCGGTGCCGGAGCGCACGGCGCTGGCGGCGTTCGTGAAGCAGCTGGTGGCCACCGACCACGACGGGATCGTGGTGGCGACGCTCGAGCGCGAGCGGACGCTCGTGACGAGCATGTTCGGCGACCGGTACCTGGCGCGGCACTTCGACGACGTGGACGTGCGCGAACTGGTGGCGCGCGGCCGATGGGAGCGCGTGCTGGCATTGCTCCTGGAGCGTTGTGCGCTTGTGCATGCTCAGCTGGCGCAGGGCGGCGCCACGTACGGCAGCCGCGAGAACCGCACGGTGCTGAAGCGGACCTCCATGACGCTCGACGCCGTGGCGCTGGCCGCCATCCAGGTGGTGATCAACCACGGGTATTCCGAGGACTGGGGCGCGCTGTGCTGGCCACCGGCAAGGAAGTGAGCGCGCTGCGCTACGCTGCATGTCTCCATGGAAGCCGCCTACGAATTTGACCTGGTCGTGATCGGGAGCGGGCCTGCCGGCCAGTCGGCCGCGATCCAGGCCGCGAAGCTGGGCAAGCGCGTGGCGCTCGTCGAGCGCAACCGCGGCGTGGGCGGCGTCACGGTGCACCTGGGGACGCTCCCTTCCAAGACCTTCCGCGAGGCGGTGATCAGCCTGAAGCGCGGCACCGTGCAGCGGTCGCTCGAGGCGGCGGGCATCGACCACGTCAACCTCACGATGGAGATGCTGCTGGCGCGCGTCTCGTCGGTGATCCACGACGAGCAGCAGCTGATCCGGGCGACGCTGCTGCGCAACGGCATCAAGATCTTCTGGGGCTTCGCATCGTTCGTCGACGAGCACACCATCTCGATCGACAGCGCCGATGGCGACCACACGCTCACCACGGCGTTCACGCTGCTTGCGTGCGGCACGCGGCCGGTGCTTCCGGCGGGCTGTCCGGACCAGGCGGCGGACGAGTCGCCCATCGTCCTCACGAGCGACACCGTGGGCCGGCTGAAGGAGATCCCCCACAGCCTGGTGGTGGTGGGCGGCGGCGTGATCGGCGTGGAGTACGCGTCGTTCTTCGCGGTGCTCGGCACCAAGGTGACGCTGGTGGAGCGCGCCGCGCGGCCGATCTCGTTCATGGACCACGAGACGGTGGACGAGATGATCCACGACCTGCGCACGCACGACCTGGTGCTGCGCTGCAACGAGAACGTGACGTCCATCGCCGTCACGCCCGAGCCGCACCGCCGCGTGCAGGTGGAACTCGAGAGCGGCAAGCGGATCACGGCGGATGCGGCGATCGTCTCCGGCGGCCGGCAGGGCTGCGTGGAGGGGCTGCACCTGGAGGCCATCGGTCTGGCGGCGGATGCGCGCGGCCGCATCGGGGTGGACGGCTTCTACCGCACGTCGGTGGCTTCGGTCTTCGCGGCCGGCGACATCATCGGCTTCCCCGCGCTCTCGGCCACCAGCGCCGCGCAGGGGCGCATTGCGGCGCTCGCCATGTTCGGCGCACCCGTGCAGCCCATGGGCGAGGACTACCCGTTCGGCATCTATGCGATTCCCGAGCTGAGCAGTGCCGGCGCCACCGAGCAGAAGCTGAGCGCCGACAAGGTGCCCTACGAGATCGGCATCGCGCGCTACAACGAGATCGCGCGCGGGAAGATCGACCAGTCCTCGGACGGGTTCCTGAAGCTGATCTTCCACCGCGACACGAAGGAACTGCTGGGCGTGCACATACTCGGTGCGAACGCCACGGAGCTGGTGCACATCGGGCAGGCGGTGATGCGCCTGAAGGGCGGGCTGGACTTCTTCCTCTCCAACGTCTTCAACTACCCGACGTATGCCGAGTGCTACCGGGTGGCCGCGCTCAATGCGTACAACAACATGCGGGTCGGCGCGGAGGCGTGACGTCTGGCGTGGCAGGCGCGCGTGGTGCCTACTGCCCTGCGCGCCCGCGGCCGACGATGCCCTTGCCGAACTTGCGCTCGATGGCATCCGCCACGCGGTCGACGGTGCGGTGGCGTTCGTCCTGCACGTCCGCGAAGAGCGATGCCGGCGCCTCCTCGCCGGCCTCGGTGCGCTCCAGGCGCACGCCGATGAGGCGTACGGGAACGAAGTCGCGCGCGGCCCAGCGCCGGAAGAGTTCCTTGGCGGCCGCAAGCACGGCGAGCGTGCTGTCGGTCTCCGCGTCCATCGTGCAGCTGCGGGTGATGGTCTCGAAGTCGCCGAAGCGGATCTTGACGGTGATGCGTCGCGTGGTGCCGCCCGAGGCGCGGAGGCGGCGGCATGCGCTCTCGGTGAGGCCGTGCAGCATGTCGATGACGGCCTCGGGATCGGCGACGTCCTCGTCGAAGGTGGTCTCGTGCCCGACGCCCTTGCGCTCGTGCTCGGTCTCCACCGGGCGATCGTCGCGGCCGAAGGCGCGTTCGCGCATGCCGAGCGCGTGATCGCCGAGCGACGCGCGGAGCGTGCCGGGATCCATGCGCTGCAGGTCCCCGAACGTGCGGATGCCGGCGGCGTGGAAGTGCGGCAACGACTTGGGCCCCACGCCCCACATGCGCTCGATGCCGAGGGGCTGCAGCCAGGCGGCGAGGGCGTCCGGCGCATCGGGCGCCACGGTCAGGCCGTCCGGCTTGTCCATGTCGCTTGCGAGCTTTGCCACGAACTTGTTGGGCCCCACGCCCACGCTGACGGTGAGGCCGAGCTCCACGCTGGTTGCTGCGCGGATGGCGCGCGCGATGGCGGGGCCATCGCCATGCAGGAGACGGCTGCCGGTGACGTCGACGAAGGCCTCGTCAACGCTCAGTGCCTCCACCAGCGGCGAGAAGCGACCGAGGATGTCCATGAAGCGGTGGCTGAGTTCCGAGTAGCGCTCGAAGCGGGGCGGTGCGACCATGGCGTGCGGGCAGAGCGAGAGCGCACGCGACATGGGCATGGCGCTCCGGCAGCCGAAGGTGCGCGCCTCGTAGCTGGCGGCCGCCACCACGCCGCGGCCCGAGCGCCCGCCGACAAGGACCGGCTGCCCGCGCAGCGCCGGATCGTCGAGCTGCTCCACCGACGCGAAGAACGCATCGAGGTCCGCGTGCAGGATGGTACGCGGCGCGTTCATGCTGCAACACCGTACCGCCGTGGGGGTACGCTTGGGGCATGGTTTCCGCACTCTTCCTTGCCGATGCCGTCCCGCCCGCGCTTGAGTCCTTCGGACGCACGCACCCGTTGGTGATCCACCTGCCGCTCGGGCTGGTGGTGGCGGCGTTCTTGGTGGAGGGCACGCGCGTGCTGCAGCGGCGGGGCACGGTGTCGGCATTCACGCCGACCGCGCTTGGCCTGGCGGCGCTCGGCGCGGTGGTTGCCTGCGGCACGGGCTGGGTCTTTGCGGAGAGCGAAGGCAGCGGCGGCGACCTGTTCTGGCACCGCTGGCTGGGCATCGCCCTGGCGGTGGCACTGGTGGCGGTGGCGTGGATGGCGGCGCGCGCCGCGCAGCCCGACACGGACCGCGGTGCACAGGTCACGCCCGTGCTGCGTGGCAGCCTGCTCGCGGTCACCGTGCTGGTGGCATGGGTCGGTCACTTGGGCGGCAACATGGTGTGGGGGCCGAACTACACGCTCGAGCCGCTCACGCGGTCGGCGGCGAAGGGCGATTCCGGTGCCGATGCCGCGGGCAAGGATGCTGCGGGGTCGAAGGCGACCGCCGCGGACGACGTGCCGCTTGGCCTTGCGAAGGTCACTTCGGAGCCGGACGCCATGACCTTCTACACGTCCAAGGTGCTCCCGATCCTGCAGGACCGCTGCTACGAGTGCCACGGCAACGGCAAGCGCAAGGGCGGGCTCAGGCTCGACGAGCGCGCGTCGGTGGTGGACAAGAATTCGGAGGGCGTCTTCATCACCGTGCCCGGCGATCCGGCGCACAGCCTGCTCATCGAGCGCTGCCTGCTGCCTGCCGCCGATGACGAAGCCATGCCACCGAAGGGCGATCGGCTCAAGGCGTCCGAGCTCGATGCGCTGCGCCGGTGGATCGAGGACGGCGTGACCATGCCGGAGATACCGGCCGCCGCCGCTCCCGCCGGCCGCGGCGCGGAGTTTGCCGCCAAGCGCGTGGACGCGCTGCTGCCTTCCACGGCTGCGCAGGCGGCGAAGGGCCTGTCGCCCCTCTCGCAGAAGGAGATCGCCGATGGCGCGGCGCTGCGTGGTCGCGGCATCAACGCGGTGCCGGTCTCGGTGGGTGCATCCACGTTCTCGGTGAGCATTCCCGGCGGCAAGCAGGTGGACGACGCGGACTTCAGCGCCATCTTCCCCATCGCCGGCCGGATCGAGGAGCTTTCGCTGGCGCGTTCGGCGGTGACGGATGCCGCCATGATGCAGATGCCGTCGATGCCCGTGGCGCGATCGGTGCGCCTGGACAACACCGGCCTCACGGACATCGGGATCATCGCCGTCCTGAGCCGGGCCCTCGAGGCGGAGTCGGTGAACCTGGTGAGCACCGGTGCCACGGATGCCGTCTTTGCGATGCTGGCCAAGCTGCCCAACCTGAAGCGCGCCTACGTCTTCGACACCAAGGTCACCGCGCAGGGAATCGACGAATTCCGTGCGAAGCGTCCCGGCGTGCAGATCGTGGTCGGAGAAGCCGTGCCGGGCACCTCCGGAACCGCCGGACCGCCGGTTGTCCCCTGAGGCCTGCATCGCTCTCGCGCGTTTCGGACGTTGGTGGCCCCATTCTTGCTTGCCCGATGGTTTCGGGACAACTTCCGCCTGCAATGGCGGTAGTTTGCGCACCATGGAATCCAGACGCCGCGCTTTCTTGTCCACCGCTGCGGGCCTCGGCGCCGCTGGCTTCGCAGCATCGATCGTCGGCCGCGCCTTCGGCGCGCGCGCGCTCGATGCATTGCAGGCGCCGCCGGCAGGCACGCCGGCGCCCGCCGCTGCCGCGCCGAAGACGCCGATGGTGGTGGGCAGCGGCTCCGCGCGCTTCGAGGTGCACCATGACTGGCTGGTTCCGCCCGCCGACGGACTGTTCGGCGATACCCACGGCGTTGCGCAGGATGCGGCCGGCAACATCTACCTGACGCACACCGTCCACCCCAACAG
>CAMBSR010000145.1 GCA_945870475.1 Phycisphaera mikurensis NBRC 102666 | reverse complement strand
AGTGACGCGGGGGCACGTCTTCGAAGGAGATGGCATTCGGGGATTGCATGCCGTGCACTGGAGTGATTTCGGGCGTTTCGGGAGCTGTCCTGACGTGAACCGTGCAGCAATTCTTACGTTTCTCCAACCCGGTTGTGCATGGAAATCCGCAACTTATCGAACCTCTTTCGGGGGACGTTGCGTTGCCGGGTGCGGGTGATGGCGGATCCGCAGGGATTCGTGCGATTTGCGCTCACGGGCCCGATGGTGGCCGACAGCCCCCGTGGCGCCTCACTAGACTTCTAGGACCCTGCTCGACGGGTGGCCACGGTGGCTGCCCGGACCGCGCCGGGATGTTCCGTCCCGAGAGACCCTCCGAATGTCCGTCACCATCGGCTCCAACGCCCCGGCCTTCAAGCTTCCGTCCCGTCCCGGCCACGAGGTGGACCTGTCCACCGTATTCGGCAAGCAGAAGGTGGTGCTCCTCTTCTTCCCGCTCGCGTTCAGCTCCGTCTGCAGCACCGAGATGTGCACCTTCCGCGACGACTGGCAGAAGTGGTCGTCGCTCGGCTGCGCGGTGTTCGGCATCTGCGTCGACAGTCCGTTCGTGACCGACAAGTTCAAGCAGGAGCTCTCGATCCCGTTCGACATCCTCTCGGACTTCAACAAGGAAGTCAGCCGCACCTACGGCGCGCTCTTCGAGAACCTGATGGGCCTCAAGGGCGTGGGCAAGCGCGCGGCGTTCGTCGTGGACGCGCACGGCAAGGTCGTCTACGCCAAGGTCAACGAGGAAGCCGGCCAGCAGGTCGACTTCGCGGCCATCCAGAAGGCGGTCGAATCGTGCTGAACCGGTGCGCGCGGTGCATCGCGGCGGCGGGCGCATTGCTGCTCATGGCGGCATGCTCGTCGAACGGCACGCAGCGCTCGGCGGGCGGCATCCTGATGCTGGAAGTGCCGTCGGAGCAGGTGCAGGGCGAGAAGCCGCGCGAGGTCTCCGGCTGCATGAAGGTCGGTGAGCGCCTCGAGGTTCGCCTGGGCGCATCGGCCGGCACCGGCTACGTGTGGACGCTTGCCGGGCCCGTGCCGGCGAATATGCAGATGACCACCGCGGACCCGGCCGGCCGTGTTGCGCCCGTTTCCGGCGGGGAACGCGTCGTCGGCGGTGCCACCATGACCACTTTCGGCATGACCGCGGTGGCGCAGGGCGAGGGCAACCTTCGCTTCGTGCTGGTGCGGCCGTGGGAGAAGGGCGAGGCAGCGAAGCCTGCGCGAACCGTTGAGGTTTCCATCGAGGTGCGACCGGCCCAGACTTCGGATTCCGAGGTGGACGAGCCGGAGAAGCTCGGTCGCTGACGCGCAGGAACGGGCGGATCCCTGCTAGACTGCTCCCCCTCGCGGGAGTAGCTCAATGGCAGAGCAGCTGCCTTCCAAGCAGCAGGTTGCGGGTTCGAGTCCCGTCTCCCGCTTTCACCCTTTCGCCGGCGCGCGGAGCCCGGTCGGGCCCCTGACGTGAACTACCGCCGCAAGAAGCGATCCCAGGAACATGACGCCGCCGACCGGAACGATTCCGGCGGCTCGGGTCGCGCACCGCACGATCATTCGATGGTCTCCTCGGCAAGCGCGGAGCTGGTGACCACGCCCGAGGCACTGGCTGCGCTCGTGGCGGACGTGCACTCGCACCCGGTGGTCGCGTACGACACCGAGTTCATCGGCGAGGAAAGCTTCTACCCCAAGCTGTGCCTGGTGCAGGTGGCAACGCCCACGAAGCTTGCGCTCGTCGATCCGGTGCCGTTCGAGCAGGCCGGCACCGACCTCGGTGACCTGTTCCGCGCGATCGCTGCCCCGGGGCGCACCATCCTGATCCACAGCGGCGACACCGACATCGACATCCTGCGCCGTGGCGCCGGCATCGAGCCCGACGGCCTGTTCGACACGCAGGTGGCTGCCGCGCTGGCATGGATGGCATGGCCCTCGAGCCTGGGCACCGTGGTCGAATCGCTCACCGGCTATCGGCTCGGCAAGGCACACACGTTCACCAACTGGGACGCGCGCCCGCTGACGCCGGCACAGCTCGGGTACGCCGCCGACGACGTGCGCTACCTCCACCTGGTGTGGCACCTTCTCTCGGAGCGCCTGCGCGAGCTGGGTCGTTTCGATTGGGCGATGCACGAAAGCCGTGAGCAGCTGCGAAGCACCGCGTTCGACCCGGAAGGGCAGTTGCGTCGCCTGACGCGTTCCGAACCGCTGCGTCCCGGGCAATTGATCGTGGCGCGCGCGCTCGTGACGCTGCGGTACGAACTGGCCCGCCGGCATGACCTGCCCGCGCGCGTGGTGCTGCCGGATGCGGCGGTCATCGAGCTCTCCAAGCGCAAGCCGACCGACCGGTCCGTGATCGGAAACGTCTCTGGCATCCCGCGCCGGATCGCGGGTGAGCACGCCTCGGACATCATCGACGCCATCGCCAGCGTGAAGGGTGCGGTGCCGGAGAGCGAGCCCTCGAACCCGCTGGCGGACGACATGCGCGTCCGCGCCGAGAGCGACCAGCTCTGGAATGCACTCCAGGCACGGTGCGCATCGGTCGGGCTTGCATCGAACCTGGTGGCCACGCGCGGGGTGTTCTCCCGCTGGTACCTCTCCGTGGTGGATGCGCGCCGGCGCGGCGAAACCCTCGGCACCGCCGACGGCGAGCATGCGCTCTTTGCGGCCACCGATTGGCGCCACGCGGCCATCGGCCAGTGGTTCGACGGGTTTGTCCGCGGAGAAGAGCGGCTTGAGCTGGTGTGGTCGCCCTCGGGCACCGTGGCGCCCGGCCTGACGCGGCCGGGTTCTGTATCCTCCGAGGCATGAACTTCCTCTCTCGTCTCTCGGTCTGTGTTGCCCTCTCCGCGGTCGCTTCCGGATGCGCCGCCAAGTACCCGTACCCCGGTGGCGATGCCGCGGGCGATGCGGATGCATGGACCACCATCCTGGCCCGTCAGGACCTGGCCGGCTGGAAGCCCTTCATGAAGGACGCGAAGGCCGACCCGGCGTCGACGTGGTCCGTCAAGGACGGCGTCCTGACCTGCACCGGCAACCCGGTTGGCTACATCGCCACCGAGATGACCTACACCGACTATGAGCTCGAGCTCGAGTGGCGCTTCGATCCGAAGAAGGGCCCCGGCAACGGCGGCGTGCTGCTCCGCGTCCAGAACAACGACGAGATCTGGCCGAAGAGCATCGAGGCGCAGCTTGAGTCCGGCAATGCCGGCGACTTCTGGAACATCGGGAACTTCCCGGCCAAGATGGACGCGGCGCGCACCGATGGCCGCCACACCGTCCGCATGGGCAAGTGCAGCGAGACGCCGCTCGGGCTGTGGAACCGCTACCGCATCGTGGTGGACGGCACCCGCATCGAGCTCTACGTGAACGGCGAGCTGCAGAACGTGGCCACCGACGTCGAGCACGTCGGTGGCCGCATCGCGCTGCAGAGCGAAGGCGCCTACATGCAGTTCCGCAACATCCGCATCCGTCCGCTGCTCGGCAAGGGCAACGGCAGGGGCTTCGAGTGACCACCACGGATTCACCGCGGATCATCCGCCCCGACCCGGCGCGCGCTGCGCCGGTACGCATGGACGGCGTGAAGGATGCGCGCATGGAGATCCTGGTGGGCCGTGAACACGGCGCCCCCAATTTCTCGATGCGACACTTCGTGGTCGCCCCCGGCGGGCATACGCCGCTGCACTGGCACAACTACGAGCATGAGGTCGTCATCCTCGAGGGCGAGGCCGACGTGACATACGGCACGTCCGTCCACCGCGTCCGCGGCGGGGACGTGCTCTATGTCGCCCCGAACGAGATGCACCAGTTCCGCAACGCGGGGACCGGTGACTTCCGCTTCCTGTGCTTCGTGCCGACCAGCTTCGACTGCGGCAAGCCGACGCCGGGTTCGTGACGCTGCGCGCAAGCGTGACCTTCACATCAAGCGCACGCCCCCACGCGCGGCGGTGAGGTCATTGCCGAACCGACGCCATTGGCACATCGCGTGCCTGGCCCCCTCGCCGGAGGGGCAGTGGCGGCGCCATGCCGCCCGCCCCGCAAGGTGACGGGGCCAGTACGCGGGCGCAAGTGGAACGGAGACATGCGTCATCGTCATGCCGCCCGCCCCGCAAGGCGACGGGGCCAGTACGCAGGCGTCACTTGAACGTCACCCAGCGCCAACGCCAAGCCGCCGCGAAAAACAACACGGCGGCAGGAGTGATCCTGCCGCCGTGCGCGCTTTTGGGTGTCGTCCGCTGCCGTGCGTTTCCGCAGCGTCAGCGGTGATCAGCTCACTTGGTCGGGCCGTCGTCTTCCGTCGAGGGCTCGGCCTTGGGGGCCGTGGCCTTCTTGGCGACCGCCGGCTCGGCCGGCGTGCGGTCCTCGCTGGTGGGGCCGTCGGCGGAGAGGTCGAACGCAAGCGGCGTGAGGAAGAGCTCCACGCGGCGGTTCTCGGTGGCACCCTTGGTGCCATTGACCACCACCGGGCGGAACTCGCCGTAGCCGGCGATCTGGAACCGACGTGCGCTCACGCCGTCCTTGACCAGCGCGTTGCGCAGGCTGGCGGAACGGTAGACCGAGAGCATCAGGTTGGTGCCGAACTTCGCCTTGGTGCGGATCACCGGCGTGTTGTCGGTGTGACCGACGACCTTCACTTCGAACTTGGCGGCCGAGTTCGTGTTCAGGATGTCAGCGAGCTTGCCGAGCACGGCGCTGGCGCCGGGCTTGAGCTGGTCGCTGCCTGCATCGAACGTGAAGTCGTTCTTGAAGCGGAGCATGCCGGTCTTCGGATCGAAATCGAAGACGTCGGGGAACTGCGTCTGCAGCGCGGTCAGTTCGCGGGTCAGGTCGGGCGGAAGCTGGCTCACCTCGAGCGACGCGAGCTGCTTCTTCAGCTGGTCGTACTTGGCGATCCATGCGTCCATGTCAATGTCGCCATTGGCAAGGCGCTTCTGCAGTTCCTCGAGGTCGGCCATGGTGGCCGCCAGCTGCGTGCGCAGCCGATCCTCGTTGGAGCGAGCCGTGGACAGCTCGTTCTGCGTGGTCAGCAGCTGCTGCTCCTGACCCTTGTATGCGGTGAGAAGGTCGTTGTACTTCTGTTCCGGCACGCAGCCCGTTGCAATCAAGGCCGTGCCGAGAATCAGACCACTAGTCATCCATGCGCGCTTCGTCATTGGGATCCTCCCAAAAGCGTGGTGTGAGGCCAGGTCGTCGATGCGCTCGAGCATCCTGGCGATGTGAAGAACAGCGTCCCCGTAGAGACGGCTAGAGTGTAACGGTGCGCCGAATGGCGTGCCAGCCTCCATGACGGAAGATGCCAAGATTCTCGATGGGAACGCTCCGGCGCTCCGCGCCGTCCGTGCCGCGTGGGTGGCCGACGGCACGGGCCGATGCATCGCGCCGGGCGTGATCCTCCTCCGCGGCCGGACCGTGGTGGCCGTTGGGTCGCCCGCGTCGGTGGGGGATCCGGGCCCGGGCACCGAGTGGACGGATGCCTCCGACTGCGGCGTGCTGCCGGCCCTCGTCAACGCGCACGCACACCTCGACCTGACGCTTGCGGAGGCGGTGCCGCACCCGGAGGACTTCCATCGGTGGCTGGCCGGTGTTCGCGGGCGGCGCATGGAAATGGACGCCGCTGCCGTGGAACGGTCGGTGCAAGCCGGTGCGCAACGCTTGTTGGCAGGTGGGGTTGCGGCGGTCGGCGACATCGCCGGATTGCATGCGCCGGAGGCTTCGTACGCCGCCTGCAGCGCGGCGGGCATCGCGGGTTGCGTGTACGAGGAAGTCTTCGGCATGGGCCCCCGGATCCCGGTGGCCATGGGTCTGGTGGAAGC